>JBJTGE010000026.1:0-20655 GCA_046093785.1 Spartobacteria bacterium | reverse complement strand
AAAACTACACGCTCTTGGGCGACCGAGTGGATAACGAGGCGCGCAAAGATCCGCGACTCCATCATTTCGCACTCATTTATTCCCGCTGCTGGTATCAGCAACTCCAGGCCAAATGGCATCGCGGCGGCATCTATGACGGGGTGGAGGAGTTGGGCGGCTCATCCATGTTCCAAAACGGGAAGGAGAAGGCTGCGTGGATTTTGGCACATAGTGGCAGATGAAGGAACGGCGGAAGCGGTCCTTGGAGCGGTTGGGACCGGATCCATAGATGGAGCTGCCGTTGAAGAACAGGGTGTCACCCGCCTTCATTTTGCACGGAAGCGCTTTTTTGCCTTTGGGCGTCGGCACAAAATGCGTGGTGGAGGATTCATCCTTGTTGGCCAACTGCGGGCAGAAGATTTCCTCATCGGCCGTGTCGGAGACGAGATACATGCCGCCGTTCTCAGGGTCGGCATCATCGATCGCGGTCCATACGGCCACGCAGGTGTTGGGTTCGACCAAGAGGTAAAAATTGTTCTGGTGCATCGCCTGTCCACGCGGGCGAAGCTGACGGATGTTTCTTACAATCCCACCGTGCCCCGACCCAATTATCCCGCGATTATTGTGAAATCGAATGCCCCCGATTTCACGTAATTATCGTGACGCGTAACAGCAGGACTACCCGGAGTCCGTTGTGCCATTATCTTGCAGCGCGACTGGTTTGAAAAAAAGACCCTCAAATCCTCAAGAGCCACACCCGTCTCTTCCTCTCCAGCCTGTTGGTGGAGGAAAAATCCCGTTCTATAGAGGCCGTCCGAGGTCACTGGAGCATAGAGAACCGCAACCACCACAAACGCGACGCCTCGGCCTGGCAAGAGGATCGCCACAGGCATCGCAGACCCAACGCCGCTCTGAACCTCGCCCTCACACGCAACGCCCTGCTTGCCATCATTCCGTTCAAAGAAGGTGAACCTCTGGCAAGCTTCTTTGAATTTTACCACCGCCGCCACGGAGAAGCCTTCAACCTCATCCTCAACGCCCGTCCCGTCCTATGATTAGTCCAGCCAAACGCCCTGGGTGTGAAGCTCAGCTGATTATGAACAGCCCCTGTCCGGCAACGGGCAGGGGCTTTTTCATGGAAGAGCAACTCGCCAAACTCGATCTCTTCAAACCGCGCGTGGACATCGAAAGAAAACTGCGCGCCAGCTGGAAACTGCAAAAAGCTGGAGAACGCAAAAGGGCGGCCTGAAAGCGCGCGTCCGGTTTACTCACAAATCGGTAGCTCTGGCTTGGCGCCAGCGCCCGAGCGCTTTCCCTCCGGGGCTCGGCCTGCCGCTACCTCGCCCTCCGGTCGTTTGTGAATAAACCTTCACTACGGTGTCTCCTTTGATTGAGGCAACGAGTAAGGGTCATTTTTAGTGGCCGAAAGAGACTGCTCTTTCAGTAAAAAAATGAAGGAGCGAGGCCTGGGCCTTTACCGAAGGGGATGATTTCATATCTTCGTCAGCCAGTGCCGAAGCAAGGTTGGCCGCAGGAGCATCCCGAATTGGTAACAAAAGGTAACAAAAAGTTCGCGGGAACTGCGGAAATCCGCGAGGTTGAGAGGAGGAAAGCAAAAGGCCGCAGAGCCTTTATTTATCTGCCTCAGTGAGAAATTGAGGCTGTTTTGAGGGTGGTGCGCGATACAGGGTTCGAACCTGTGACTTCTTGCGTGTGAAGCAAGCGCTCTACCACTGAGCTAATCGCGCGGAGTCGTTTTCAGTCGGGGCGTGTTCAGGAATTCTGAAAACTCATCACCGACCGACTAAGAGGAATCTAATTCCTGCCGGGCCACAGAGGCAAGTCGATTCACCTCATGATTCACCTCATGGCGCGAGGACGCGCAGTTTTTGGGGGCTTACCGAGAAGAGGCAGGGGAGGATGCCGGCGACCTCGCCGTCGAGTTCCACGGGCACATCACCCTCGCTTGTAACCCGCAGGCTGCTTGTTTGAAAATATTCCACATCGGGCAACTGCGGATGGGTGCCGAAGGCGATGGCCTGGAAGTAGCGGACGACATCCCAGTGGCTCTGGTTTTGGAAGACGAGCACATCGAGCAATCCATCGAAGAGGCTCGCCCGTTGGAAAACAGGAAACGGCCCGCCGTAAAGCCGGCCATTTCCGATAAGAGCGAAGGAACCCTCGCTGATTCGCCCGCCTTCGGCTTCCAGCATCACGCGGGAGGGTTTGTGCGCGGCGACTTGAACGAGGGTGAGGAGGTAGCTGAGCGGTCCGAGCGCCTTTTTGGAATCGGCTGTTGTTTTGCGGACAACCTCGGCGTCCAGGCCGACGCCTGCGAGTTGGATGAAATGCGTGTCGTTGGCCTGAGGGAGGTCGACTTCCACAACCTTGCCGTGCTCGATGACATCCCAGGCGCGCTCGAGGTTTCCCTGGGGGATTCCCAATTCCGTGGCAAAAACATTCATCGTGCCGACCGGGAGGATGCCCAAACACACGGGAGCGCCGCCGATGCCGTTGACGACTTCATTGAGCGTGCCATCTCCTCCCGCCGCGATGATGACCTCGAATCCTTCCCGAACGGCCTCTGCCGCGAGGAGGCGGGCGTCACCGGCCTCCGAGGTGAGGCGCATGGGAGCGCCTCCCGAGAGTAGGTCGATTTTTTCACGAAGGCGAAGGGCCTTGTCGCTACGGGCGGCGGGATTCAGGATGACGAGCGTCTTATTCACACTTCACTTTCAAAGGAAGAGCGGTAGCTTCATTTTGTGCATTCGATTGCCAAGCCAATTCTGATCATTGCAGGGATAATAATTGCCCTCTACGCCACGGCGGTTCTTTTTCTGAATATCTTCCTTCAGTCCGGCGGAGTGCAGTCAAAACTCCGCCAAGCCGTTGCCAGGGCCGCAGGAATCGAACCCGTGATCAGCCAGACCTATTACACACCCTGGTCGGGACTCACCGTTTCAGGCATCAAAATCCCCCAGGCAGGCGATGCGAAAAAGCCTTTGCTCGCGGTGCGCTCGATGAAGTGCCAAGTGAGTCTGAGTTCACTTTTGCGCGGGCAGGTTGTGATCAAAGACATCACCTTCGAGCAGCCTTCGCTCCTTCTTGTCCAAGGTCAGAGCGCCCTCTGGCCAAGCAGTGACGCAATGCCGTCCCATCATCGCGACAAAAAACAAATCCCAACCGGTCAGCAAACAGGTCAGTCTGCCGCCCCGCAAACAGCAACGTCTCCCCTACCCCCATCACTGGATGCCACTCCACCCGCGCCGTCCGCACCTGTCGCCAAGGAGGAGCAGAAAGCCACGGCGGGGAAACCCATCGTTTTCGAAAATGTCCGCATACTCGATGGACAAGCCGCCTTCTACCCGGCGCAAGGCGGGCGGGCGATTCGGTTGGACGGATTGTCTGTCGATGGCAAGGTCTCACCCGAAGGCGTTGCCGAGGGATCGTTCCGCATCAAAAGCGCCGCCCTTTTCGAATCGGTGCGCCAGAGGGACATCACCGGCCACTTTGAATATCAAGATGGCGACCTGAAAATCACCAACCTGAAAGCGGCATGGGCGGAGGGAACGGTGACAGGGGAGTTTGAAATCACCAATGCGCCGACGCCGTTTTTCACCGCATCGCTCACAGCAGAGAATGTCGCCATTCAAAAACTCGCCGAAGAGGCAGGCTTCACCGCCGAGGGAACGAAGGGCCTCCTCTTTGCCAAGGCCAATCTTCAAGGCATTCCCGGACAACCGGAGTCGTTCACCGGCGAGGCTTCGGCAAACCTCGTCGAAGCGTGCATGCAGCCCATCGATCCGCTCCGTCAACTCGGAGAACTTCTCCGCATCAACGAACTTCGCATGCTGGAACTCCGCAACGCCCGAACGGCACTCAGCATCCGCGATGGAAAAATTCTCGTGGACCGCGTGGAGGTCGAAACCGCCAATCTCCTCATGGATGCCAGCGGGGAGGCCCGATTCGATGGAACTCTCGACCTCGACGCCCGTTTTCATGTGACCCAAAAACTTCTCAAGGAGTCGCTCGGCTTCATGGGGTCGAAATTCCAAACATCCGACCGCGAGGGTTACGCACACATGCCGTTCTCAATCACCGGCACCCTCTCGCGACCGAAGAGCGACCTGCTCGACAAGTTGGTCGGCGTGCGAATCGGCGAGGATGTCGGAGGACTCCTGAAAAACCTCCTCCGCATGCCCAAGAAGGAGAAAAAGAAAAAAGAAAACCAACCTGCCGCCACTTCCTCGCCAACGAACTGAACACCCTATGAGAATCATTGCAGGCAGCGCGGGAGGGCGTCCGCTCAAGGCCCCGCCCGATGGACTTCGTCCCACGATGGACCGCGTGCGCGCTGCCATTTTCTCAAGCCTCGGCGACAGGGTTCCCGGAGCCCGCATCCTCGATCTCTTCGCCGGTTCCGGCGGCATGGGAATCGAGGCCCTGAGCCGGGGCGCGGAGTCGGCGGTTTTTGTGGATGAAAACGACCGCTGCGTCCGCTGCATCCGGGAGAACCTGCGTATGGCCAAAGTCGAAGCCGTGGTTCAGACGATGGATGCCTACCGCTTTCTCGATCTGTATGCTGAGGGGGACTCCTTCGACATTATTTTTGCAGACCCGCCCTATGCAAAAAAGCAAGGTGACACCGACCACGCCGCCGCATTGGCAGCCTCGCTCAAGCTCGCCTCCGCACTCAAGCCCGGCGGGCTTTTTGTTCTGGAAAAGCAATCCGGCGGCCCCGCCATTGTGGACTCCTGTTTTGAAACCCTTCGCGCCAAGCGCTACGGAGGCAGCGAAGTCCTGTATCTCGCCAGAAAATGATGGGTCCGGTTCGATTCCTCTACAACCTCCTCTTTCCCGCAGCCGTCCTGCTCATGCTTCCCGGCTTCCTTGTGCGAATGATCCGCCGGGGAAAATACCGCCACAAATTCGGCCAGCGTTTCGGCATCTACTCGCCAGGGGTTCGGGAGAAAATCGCCGACACCGGCCGCGTGTGGGTCCATGCTGTCAGCGTCGGGGAAGTGAATATCGCCCTCAAGCTCATCCAAGCCCTGCGCGACGCCGATTCCTCGTTGGCATTCGTTCTCTCCACCACGACCTCGACCGGCTTCAAGCTCGCCGCCTCGCGTAAATCGACATGGCTGGAACCAATCTACAATCCCCTCGACTTCCTCCCCGTGGCGCGTCGTGCGGTGCGTCTCATCAATCCCAAGGCCCTCATCCTCGTGGAGGCCGAGGTCTGGCCGAATATCGTTTGCGAGACTCGACGACTGGGTGCCATGACCGTTCTGGTCAACGCCCGCCTCTCGCCCCGCTCGGAGAAACGCTTCCGCGCCGCCCGCCTGATCACCGCTCCACTTTTCAACCAGCTTGACGCCCTCTGCCTGCAGGAACCTGAGGATATTGCTCGATGGACCTCCCTCGGCGTGAAGCGGGAAAAACTCCATGTCACTGGCAGCATCAAATTCGACGACTCGGCCAACGGTCCCCGGCCTGTGCGAGATTTCCGTTCTGTGCTGGATTCCCTGGGAGTCGCAGCGAATGCACCTGTTCTGCTCGGAGGAAGCACCTTTGAAGGTGAGGAGGAAATTCTCGCCCGCGTTTTTTTGGAACTCCGAAAATCCAGACCCGACCTGTTTCTGATTTTAGTGCCCAGACACCAGGAACGCGGCGACTCGGTGGCCAACCAGATAGAACGCATGGGACTCAAAGTCGCCCGCCGCACCCGCATGGAGACATCTGCAAAACCGGATGTCCTCCTCGTGGACACGACCGGTGAACTCGCAAGCTGGTATCTCTGCGCGACCGTTGTTTTCATTGGAAAAAGCCTTTGCGATCGCGGGGGACAAAACCCCGCCGAACCGATCACTGCTGGAGTTCCTGTTGTTTTTGGTCCCCACATGAGGAACTTTGCTTCATTGGTCGAGGGACTCCTTCGCTCAAAAGCAGCCATCGAGATTCGCGATGAAGCCAGTCTGCAAGCTGCGGTGGAGTCGCGTTTTTCCGAACCCCCCCACCCCCCAGCCCAGGGAGAGCGCGGAGTCCGGTGCCTCGAAGTCCATCGCGGCGCCACAGCCCGCACGGTCGCTTTTCTTCGCGAGAGTGCATTTCCAATTGCAAGCCCGGCGCAGCAGCGCCCTTCGTAAATCCGGGAGGGGCATCGTCCCGCATGCCCCATTTTTCAGCCGCAAAGCGGCGTCGACGCACGGCGTGGCGGGAACCAGGCGGCGCGCAAACAACGCACTTCAGCCTTGGGTCAAGCCGGAGGTTGACCCTCCCAACGCACAAATGGCGCGGCACTCGAAATGCTTTTGCTTGAAGCGGAGGCCCCAACCTCCGATAAATGCCGCCCATGATAGACACCACCACGCGTCAGGCGGATGCCATCACGCCAGAGTTCGCCGCCGAGGCGCAGGAACTCATTTCCCACTATCCTGTCTCCAAACGAAGTGCCTCGCTTCCGTTGCTGCATCTCTGGCAGAACCACTTTGGATTCATCGACGACACCGGCATCGAATGGATTGCCGCGCAACTCGACCTCACGCCGGTGAACATTCTCGAACTCGTCACCTTCTATCCCTGGTTCCGCCGCGAGCAGGCCGGCAAGACAGTTATCCGCGTCTGCCGCACACTCGCCTGCGCCCTCGCCGGCAGCTACGAGGTGAAGGAAAAATTCTGCCAAGCCGTGGGACTCGATCCGCACGAGGAGCACCATGGTTTCGGCTGCGCGCCACCCACAACAGCCGACGGCAAATTCAGTGTCGAATTCGTCGAATGCCTCGCCAGCTGTGGCAGCGCCCCTGTGGCACTCATCAATGACGACCTCGTCGAAAAGATTTCGCCCGCCGGCGTGTCGGCAATCGTAGAGCAATACAAATAATATGGCTTCCCTTCTCCAACCTCCGCACCCGAAAGAGCGCCGCATCATTTTCGGAAACATCAGCAAACCCGGCTACGCGCCCGACATCGAGACCTACCTCGCCCACGGCGGCTACGAGTCCTTGAAAAAGGCCCTCACCATGAAGCCCGGCGAGATCGTGGACATGGTGAAAGCCGCCAACCTGCGCGGTCGTGGCGGAGCGGGCTTCCCCGCCGGCGCCAAGTGGAGCTTCATCAAATACGACGACGGCAAGGAACACTACATCGTCGTCAATGGCGACGAATCAGAGCCCGGCACATTCAAGGACCGCTACATCCTCCACGAGGACCCGCACCAACTCATCGAAGGCCTCGCCATCGCCGCCTTCGCCACGAATGTCCATCTCTCCTACATCTACATTCGCTGCGAATTTCCCAAAGCCGCCAAGATCGTTTGGAACGCCATCAAGGAAGCCCGCGCCAAAGGTTTTCTCGGAAAAAACATCCTCGGCTCCGGCTTCGACCTCGACATTTATGTGCACCAAGGCGCCGGTGCCTACATTTGCGGCGAGGAAACGAGTCTTCTGGAATCCCTCGAAGGCAAACGCCCCTACCCCCGCATCAAGCCACCTTACTTTCCCGCCGTGCTCGGGCTCTACATGAAGCCGACCATCGTGAACAATGTGGAAACGATCTGCCATGTGAAGCACATCCTCGCCATGGGACCCGAAGAGTATGCCAAAATGGGGACGCCCGGGGATGGCGGCACGCGCACCATGTGCGTTAGCGGCGATGTCACTCGCCCCGGCTTCTACGAACTCCCCTGCGGGGCCGTGACTCTCGGCGAATTGATCAATGACATTTGTGGTGGACTCAAACCCGGGCGCACCCTCAAGGCCGTGATTCCCGGCGGCAGCTCCGCCAAGGTTCTCCGCGCCGGCGAGGTTTTCAAACTCAAGGTCAAAGGTCCCGATGGACAGATGACCGACAAGGAAACCCCGCTCCTCGACTTGACGATGGATGCCTCCACGCTCCAAGCCGCCGGAACCATGGTCGGCAGCGGCGGCGTGATGATCATGGACGACTCGCGCGACATGGTGTGGGCCCTGAACAACCTGAATCAATTCTACGCCCACGAAAGCTGCGGCCAGTGCACACCTTGCCGCGAAGGCAGCCTCTGGATGTCCAAGGTCACCACCCGCATCATCGACCAAGGCGCACGCCCCGACGATGCGAAGAACCTGAAAAACATCGCCGACAACATCGCCGGCCGCACCATCTGCGCCTTCGGTGAAGCCTGTTCGTGGCCCACACAGAGCTTCCTCGCCAAATTCCCCGACGAGTTCGAGAAGCGCGTCGTTTAAGGAGCGGACGGCGACGAGGCAGAAAGGGCGCGCTGCCGCGCGGCTTGTGATTTTGGGAGGGGCATCGTCTCGCATGCCCCATTTTTCAGCCGCGAAGCGGCGTTTCTGGGTGGGTCGGCCAGCGGGGCATGAATGAGACGCTTTATTCTCACCTGCCCCGACAAAGACCTTCGCCCGGCGGTGGTTGGCGTGATGGGAACGAGGCGCTGCGGTGGTGGAGCGGTTCAATCTTGGGTCAAGCCGGAGGTCGACCCTCCAAGGACGGGCGCGCTGCCGCGCGGCTTGTGATTTTGGGCCCCATTTTTAAGCTGTGCAGCGGCGTTACTGCGCAGCAGCTGGAGCATCGACCAGAAGCATGGCGTTGGCTTGGGTGATGGGTCCGGCGGGGATGCCGGGGTCGCCTGCAAGGAGGCGCGGGACCATGGGGGCTTTTTCGCCGCCGGTGACCACCCAGAGGATGTGGCGACTGCGGTTGAGGATGGGATAGGTGAGCGTCATGCGGCGGCGGTTTTGATAGAGGCCGGTTAGGGCCACTTCGGCATCTTGCACGGCGCAGACCGGGTCGCCGGGGATGAGTGATGCGGTGTGTCCATCGGGGCCCAATCCGAGGTGGGCGAGGTCGATGACTGCTGGGGTTCCGCAAATCGCATTCAGCACAGCAGTGTAGTCTCGGCAGGCTTGATCCAAATCCGACGCTTCTACTGGCATGGCGTGGATTTGATTTTCAGGAATGGGGGCGTGGGAAAGAAGACTCTCGCGCAGGTGGGTAAGGTTGCGGTCTTTGTCCCCCGCAGGAGCGATGCGCTCGTCCACTTGGACGACATGCACATTGGCCCAAGGCATTTCCTCATTGGCGAGGGCGCGGAGCATTTGCCAAGGCGTGCGCCCGCCGCTCACGGCCATGACAAAGCGTCCACGCGCGGCGACGGCGGCGCGGGCGTCAGAGGCAATAATTTGTGCGGCACGGGCGGCCACTTCGTCGGAGGTGCTGAGGATTTCTTTTTTCATAATGGTGTGCGGTAGCCTATCGGCTTTTGAAAAAACGACAACGCCGCCGTGGCGGATGTGCTTTTCATTGCGGCATCCTCCGCAAACGGGCAGAACTACCGGATGTCATTTCAAAATCTCGGGCTCCCGGAGCCTGTTCTACACGGAGCGCAACGCATGGGCTACTCGGATGCCACGCCCATTCAGCTCCGCGCCATTCCTGTGATTCTTTCCGGCCGCGACCTTGTGGCCTCGGCCCAGACGGGAACCGGCAAGACGGCTGCGTTCGCCCTGCCTGTGCTGGCCAAGCTCGACCATCCCGAGCCTCGCATCCGGTGTCTGGTTCTTGAGCCGACGCGCGAGCTGGCGATGCAGGTGGAGACGGCCTTCCGGGACTACATGCGCTTCATGCACACGGAGGTCACCCTCATCCATGGCGGCGTGGGCTACGGCAAGCAGCGCGAGGATTTGAAACGCCATTGCGATGTGGTCGTGGCCACGCCAGGCCGATTGCTCGACCATATGCAACAGGGATTGGTGGATTTGAGTTCGCTGCAATTCCTGATCCTCGACGAAGTGGACCGCATGCTCGACATGGGCTTCCTGCCGGATGTGCGCCGCATCGTGGAAAAATGCCCGAAGGAGAGGCAGACGCTTCTTTTCTCGGCGACGATCCCGGAGGAGATTCAGCGCCTATCGGCCTGGTGCCTGAAAAATCCCGAGCGCATCGAGATAGGCGCGCGGCGCTCGCCGGCTGAAACGGTTTCGCACGCCCTCTACCCTGTCGCGATGGATCAAAAGTTCGACCTCCTCCTTACCCTGCTCGAGCGCACCAACTACGACAGTGTTTTGATTTTCACCCGCACCAAGGACGGAGCGGACCGGATTTCGCGTCAGCTCAAAAAAAACAACCACTCGGTTGCCACGCTCCACTCGAACCGCACGCAGACGGAACGCGTCGATGCCCTCGAGGGCTTCAAGGGTGGACGGTATGAGGTCATGGTGGCGACGGATATCGCCGCGCGCGGCATCGACATCGCCGGCGTGAGCCATGTCATCAATTACGATGTCCCCCAGCATCCAGAGGACTATGTGCACCGCATCGGCCGCACGGGGCGCGCCCAGACGGTTGGCGAGGCGTTCACCATCATGACCGCCGAGGAGCTTCCGCATGTCCTCGATATCGAGCGGTTCATCGGACAAAAAGTGCCCCGGCTCAAAATCGAGAATTTCAATTATGTCTACACCGCGCTCTTCAACGAGGACAGCGTCCTCTCCGCGCTCAAGGGAGCGAAGGGCGTGAGGACGCACAAGGGGATGCGTTTCGGGGCAAAAAGGAAACGCTGATCAGGCGAGGGATGTCTTCGCGAGTTCGAGAACTTGCGCAGGCGCGAGTCCCTGAGCGCGCAGGTCGCGGAGGGCGAGTCCGCCTGTGCGTTTGGCGAGGCGGCGACCTTCGGCATCGCAAACGAGCGGGCAATGGAACCAAGCCGGTGGAGTCGCTCCCAAGGCGCGGTAGAGGAGAATCTGGCGGGCGGTGGATGTGAGAAGATCCGCCCCGCGCACGACCTCGGTGATGCCCATGGCGATGTCATCCACCACCACGGCCAACTCGTAGGCAGGGATGTCGTCACGGTTCCAAACCAGAAAATCCCCGAAGTCGCGAAGGGTGGTTTTTTCGACAGGGCCAAGATTTTGATCCACGAAGGAAAGGGATTCCAAATCGGGAACGCGGAAGCGCCAATTCACGCCGCCGGGTTCTTGGAAGGATGCCGCCTCTTCGGGCGTTGAGCGCCACTCAACAGGAAAGATCGGTTCCTCCTCATGCGGAGCGAGGGATGATATTTCGCGGCGGGAGCGGCGGCAGGGATAGATGAGACCGGCTTCCTGCAGTCTGCGCCAGGCCTCGAGATAGAGATGTCGCCGCTGGTTTTGAAAAACCGGCTCACCGCTCCAGTCGAATCCCATCCACCGCAAATCCTCGATGGCCGCGCGGGCGAAGGCATCCGAGCAACGCTGGGGATCGAGATTTTCCATGCGGAAAAGAAGGCGTCCACCGGCATCACAAGCCCGCTCATGGGCTTGGGAAAAAGTGAGGGCATGGCCAAGGTGCAGGTATCCCGTGGGGGTGGGAGCGAGTCGGCCGGTGTAAATCATAGGTGCGGGATTTTTTTTAGAAGATCAGGTTCCTCGTGCAAAGAAATCCGAACCTGTTTACTAACACGGCATGCAGGCGCTCGTTACAGAAACCGTTCGCGGCCGGAAGGCTGCGTTTGCGCTGGAGAAGGAATACATCGAATTGTTCGAGTCGCTCCCGAATGCGAATGTTTTCTTCTCACCCGAGTGGGTCTATTCGTGGCTGTTGAGCCTCGGCCGGAGATACGAGGTGTGTTTCATCACTTGCCGGGATGCAGGCCGGTTGGTGGGCGTGTGGCCGTTTTTCGAGCATCGCATTCCACTGGTCGGAACCTCGCTCTTGCCGGTTGGGGCACAGGCGGCGGATCTTTTTGATCCCGTGGCCACGGAGGATGCCATGGGGCCGCTGGTCGATGCTCTGTGCGAGCTTTGCAGGAACTATGCGTTTGCCTGGATGCCGCTCTTGTCGGTGCGGTTTGCAAAACAGGAATTGCAACCCGCGATGGAATCCAGCGAGGCACTCCACTTTTTGCGCAAACGGACGGAACGGTTTCTTGTCGAGTTGGACCGGTTCAATAGCTTCGAGGATTTCATGCAGATCGTCTTTGGTCCGAAAACGCGCCAGAGCCTGCGCCGCAAGACGCGGCGCCTTGAGGAGAAAGGCACGCTGAAATTTCAAACACTTCAAACGCCAGAGGAAATTTCGCCGTGGATCACCAAGGCCATGCAGCTCGAAAAAGTGAGTTGGAAAGGCGAGGAGGGTGTTGGGATTTTCAAACGCGCGACACACCGGGCGTTCTACCATCTGCTCATGGAAAGCTTGGCTTCGCGCGGGCGTTTGCGCCTGAGCCTGCTCACGCTCAATGACGAACTGGCAGCCTACGAAATCGGAATCCTCGGGACGGACAACTACTGCATGCATGGAACGGCCTTTGATCCCGCGCTGGCATCTTTTTCCCCCGGACGCCTCCTCATGCTCCATGTGCTGGAAAAATGCATCGATGAGAAGCTGAGGATTTACGACTTCCTACAGAACGATCAGGAATTCAAACGCCAGATGTCCACGCATGCGTCGAGCTTTTGGGACTGGATCGTCCTCCCCCGTTCGCCGCGCGGTTGGTTGCTGCTTCTTGTCGTCCGCACGATGCACACCGTGAGCGAGTGGAAAAGACGGCGGGCTCAAAAAATCGAGAAGGCCCAAAGAGAGGCGGCAGCAAATAAAACCCAGTCGCCCGCAGCGGAACCCGAGTAGCAGATTGCATTCCCTGCGCCGGATTGGATACTAAACACAATGACTCCCAGAGCATGAAACTTTGCACCGTTTGTAATACGAAGAACGACGACTCGCTTTTCTACTGCTTTGAATGCGGGCAACCCCTGCCCCTTTCACTCCTTGGCCCGTCCAAAAAAAGCCGCCACACGCTTCAAATCAGCGACGCCTCTTTATCCGTTACCACCCTTCAAGGCTCCGCAAGGCTTCTGAATTCGGTTTCCGCAGAGTATCCCACGAAGCATTTCGGCGCCATCATTGGGCCATCCGGCTGCGGGAAGACGACTTTCCTCAAGCTGATCGCGGGAATCGCGCCGGGCGAAGAGGAGGGAGAAATTTCCTGGAAAGGACGCGATCTCGAGGAGGAGGATTTTTCACCTTCGGAAATCGGATATGTGCCGCAGTTCAGCATCGCCCACGAGGAGCTCACGGTGCGGGAGTGCGTGACATTTGCGATGCGTCTGCGCAGCACGGAAAAGGCCACCCGCGATCGCATCGACGGAATTCTTGCCGAGGTGGGGATGGATGGATTTGCAGACCAGCGCGTGGGCGTGCTTTCGGGTGGACAGCGCCGCCGGTTGGCGTTGGCGATCGAGTTGACAAGTCGGCCGGAAATCCTGCTGTGCGACGAGGTCACCAGCGGTTTGGACCCGCAATCCGAAGACGGGATCGTGCGGCTTCTTCACGACCTGTCCCGCCAGAGCCAGCGTCTGGTTTTATCAGTGACACACAGCCTCGCCCATTTGGAGCTTTACGACTCCGTCACGGTTTTTCACGGAGGCCATCTGGTCTATCAAGGGAAGCCGGAATTTCTGGCGCACTACTTCCGCGTGGACTCCCCTGAGGAGATTTACACCCAGCTGGAATTGCGCGAACCCGAGGAGTGGGCCGCCTCGTGGGTGAAGCACCGGGACGCCCTCCTCGACGCGGCGGGGCCCGAGGAAAAGGAGACCTCTGGAGACGATGCGGAGCCTGTGAATCTGCCGGGGCCGGCGAGCCAGTTGGTCACACTTTTGCAAAGACGGTGCATGATTTTTCTGCGATGTTGGCCGCAGATTTTGCTGCAACTGGGATTGGTCCTCGGATTCCCGCTGCTTGTGGCCATCTTTGCCTGGAATGGGCTGCCCGCCGTGAAAAACCTCAGCATGGGACTCGACCTGAATGTGGTCCAGCAACTCAACGAGGCGCGGGATTTTTTGATCCAGTCGAGCAAGGTCGGGAGCCTCGTCTCGGGGATTGTGATGTTTCAAGTCATCCTGCTCACGCTCATGGGAGCGAACAATTCCGGGCGTGAGATCGCTGCTGAACGCGGCATTTTCGAGAAGGAGCGTCTCTCGGGGTTGAATCCCCTCGCCTACATTGGCTCGAAGGCGGCCTTCTTCTTGGTGCTCGTTCTGGCCCAATCGCTGTGGATGGGATTTTTCGTCCATCGCATCTGTGGGTTTCCGGGAGAACTCGGAGGACAACTTCTCCTCCTCGTGTTGGTGAATGCCGCGATGACCTCGATCTGCCTTGGAATCTCAAGCCTCATGTCAACCCCCGAGCAATCGTCGCTGGTCTCGATCTACCTCGTCGGCTTTCAACTCCCGCTCTCCGGTGCGGTTCTTGCCCTGCCGGAGTGGTTGGGAGCGCTGACCCGGCCGTTTATTTCCGCCTACTGGAGCTGGTCGGGAATCCTGCAAACCCTGAAATCGGAGCGCTACTACGACATCGTGCAAATGGTGGTGCAGAGTCCCCTTTCGCCAGGAGCGCTCTGCATCCTTGTGCTCGTGGCTCATATTTTTGCGGGGTTCATCCTTGCCTGGGTGGGATGCGAGCGGCGGCGCTTGGCCTGATGGCGCAAAAAAACCGCCGGCTTTTCAACCGGCGGCTTTTGATTTTTTGAAGTGGCGTCGACTTATTTGATGTGACCGGAAACCAGCTTGGTCATTTCGAACATCGTCACTTGGGACTTGCCGCCGAAAACAGCCTTGAGCGCGGCGTCGGCGTTGATGTTGCGCTTGTTTTTCTCGTCTTGAAGCTTGTGCTTCTTGATGTAGTCCCAGAGTTTTTTGGTGAGTTCACCACGGGATGCGGGGGTGGATCCCACGACAGCCGCGAGGATGGCGTCAGGCTGAACGGGTTTAAGAAGAGCGGGGTTGGCTTTGCGTTTGGGTTTGGTCTCTGTAGGCATTTATTTTTTGTGTTGGGTTGATGGGTTTGTGGGTTCGCGGGCACCTGCGCCCGGGGAACTGCAAAAGTCGTTAGCACCCTGCTTCCGCCCCGTCGAGGGTTTATTTCACGGCTTGCCTGCCAAAAAAAATATGCGGCTTGCATTTTTCCCGCTGCGGAAAGATTCTTCGCCGCGCTGAATCCAGTCCCACCTACGGGCACCGGATTTTGAGAAATTCAAATAGATCAAAGTAACAGATGGCGACAACCACACTCGAGCATCCCGACGCATTGGCCCGAAGTTTGAAGGCCATGCAGGAAACCGAAGAAATGCTTGGCGAGAAACTCGTGCTCAATATGGGCCCCTCCCACCCTTCGACGCATGGTGTGCTTCGCATGATTCTTGAACTGGATGGCGAGGTCGTCACCAAGGCGACTCCTGATATTGGCTACCTGCACCGCGGTGATGAAAAAATCGCGGAAAACATGCAATACAACCAGTTCATCCCCTACACGGATCGTCTGGATTATCTTTCCCCCATCGCAAACAATGTCGCCTACGCCTTGGCCGTCGAAAAACTTATGGGCTGGGAACTGCCACCTCGCGGCAAGGCGATTCGTGTGATCTGCTGCGAATTGGCCCGTATTTCATCCCACCTTCTCGGCGTCGGCTGTCTGGGCATGGACCTTGGTGCCACCTCGGTGTTCCTCTACACCTTCACCGAGCGCGAAAAAATCTACAACCTTGTGGAGCAACTCTCCGGCGCGCGGTTCACCACCAGCTACACACGCGTCGGCGGCCAGACCCGCGACCTTCCACCGGCATTTATTGCAATGCTGAACAACTTTCTCGAAACATTCCCGCCCGCTTTCGAAGAAACCTGCAAACTCATTACCCGAAACCGCATCTTCGTCGATCGATGCAAAGATGTGGGCGTCATCAGCAAAGAAGACGCCATTGGTTTCGGCCTCTCCGGTCCCAACCTCCGCGCCTGCGGCGTTGATCACGATCTTCGCAAAAAACACCCCTACCTGGACTACCAGAACTACGACTTCGAGGTTCCCATCGGCTCCGTCGGCGACAGCTACGACCGCTACCTCGTCCGCCTCGAGGAAATCCACCAGAGCGTCAAGATTCTCAAACAAGTTCTCAGCAAACTTCCCCCCGGTCCGATCAATTGGCACGACCCGAAGAGCACACTGCCCGACAAGGTCGCTGTCTTAACGAAGATGGAGGAACTCATCCACCACTTCATCGTCGCCACCGAGGGCATAGACGCTCCTTCAGGGGAAGTCTATTTCGGGGCGGAAAACCCGAAGGGCGAACTTGGTTTTTACATCTACAGCAAAGGTGGCGGCGTCCCCTACCGCATGAAAATCCGCTCTCCCTCGTTCTGCAACATCAGCATCCTTTCCAAGATGCTCCCCGGTTCGATGGTCTCCGATGTCGTTACGATCCTCGGTTCCCTCGATCCCGTTTTCGGAGAAGTGGACCGCTGAGTTGCGTCAGAATGCGGAGGCGCATGGACGCCGGATCCGCATTCCAACGATAGAAACTCACATTTTCTTTTTTTAAAAATGACCTTGGCAAATTTGTTATCCGAGTCGCAGATCATTCCGGAGATGGCCTCCAAAGAGCGCTGGGAAGCCATTCGGGAACTGGTGGGCCTCCTTGTGGAAGCTGGAAAAGTGGATAAATCGGACCGCGAGGATGTGCTGGAATGCATCCGCCAGCGCGAGGAAACCATGAGCACCGGCATCGGATTCGGCATTGCCATTCCCCACGCGTCCTCCGCGAAAGTGGGCGAGGTCGTGGCCGCATTCGGGCGCTCAACGGCGGGAATTCCCTTCGAATCTCTCGACGGCGAACCTGTGAATTTTATTGTCCTTTTCGTTGTGCCAAAGGATCAGTTCCAGACCCACCTGCGCACGCTGGCCGCCATCGCCAAATTTTTGAACGACAAAACAGTTCGCGAAGAACTCTCCAAGGCCCCCTCCTCCGCTGCGATTCTTCAGGTTTTTGAAAACCGCTCCAACCGGGCCTGATGTCAACCCTGCGTGAACTTCTCGCCGCACGCCTGCGCGACGCGCTGATCGCGTGTGGATATGACGCCGCCCGTGCGGATGTCTCCCAGACCGCCGACTCCCGATTTGGGGATTACCAGGCCAATGCCGCCATGGCTCTCGCCAAGGAAAAAAAAGCGAACCCCCGCCAGCTCGCCGGCGAGATTGTGTCCAAGCTCGACCTTGGCGGACTCGCAGCCACGCCGGAAATTGCCGGTGCGGGTTTTATCAATATCCGCCTTGAGAATTCCTTTCTCTCCGAGTCCCTCTCCCGCTTGGCCTCGGATTCCCGCCTTGGAGTGAGCCCGGCGGCGCGCCCGAAAAAAATCCTTCTCGATTTCAGCTCTCCGAATGTCGCCAAGCCCATGCATGTCGGTCATATCCGGAGCACGATTCTCGGCGACTGCCTCGCGCGCGTCGCAAGATTTCTTGGGCATGATGTCACGGCCGACAACCACATCGGCGACTGGGGCACGCAATTTGGCAAGGTCATCTACGGCTGGAAGCATTTCCTGAACCGCGAGGATTTGGAAAAAGACGCCATTGCCGAGCTGGTGCGCCTTTACCGCGAGGTGACCCGTCTTGAGGAGATGGATGAAAACATCAAGCGCACCGCCCGCGAGGAACTCGTGAAACTCCAGGCGGGCGATCCCGAGAACCTCGCCATTTGGAAACAAACGGTCGAACTCTCCTGGCGCGAATTCGAGAAACTCTACGCCCTGCTCGACATCCGCTTCGACGAGCGCCTTGGCGAGAGCGCCTACAACGACGCCCTCGCTCCACTCTGTGCCGAACTCGAGAAACGCGGCATCGCGACCACCAGCGAGGGCGCACTCTGCATTTTCTTTCCCGCCGATCCCACACTTGATGGCAAACCGGCCATCATCCGCAAAAGCGATGGAGGGTTCCTCTACGCCACGACCGATCTCGCGACCATCGACTATCGCATCAAACGCTGGAATCCCGATGCCATCTGGTATGTCGTGGGAGCACCACAAGCCCTGCACTTTCAGCAAATCTTCGCAGCCTCAAAAATGATGGGCTTCGGGTGCGATTTGAAGCACATCGCCTTCGGAAGCATCCTCGGCGAGGACCGCAAGATCATGAAAACCCGCTCGGGCGAGAATGTGGGCCTCGCCGAAGTCCTTCATGAAGCCGTTGAGCGCGCAAACCGCATCATCGCCGCCCGCGCCGACCAGTTGCCGCCGGAAGAAGCGGAGCGCACCGCCCGATTGATCGGCCTCGGTGCCGTGAAATATGCCGAACTCTCCCAAAACCGGCTCACCGATTATGTCTTCTCTTGGGACAAGCTTCTCGCCTTCGAGGGAAATACCGCGCCCTACCTGCAGAATGCCTATGTGCGCATCCGCTCGATCTTCCGCCGGGCAGAAGAACCGGCCAATCCAGCAGCTCCCATTTTTCTGAACGAGCCCGCTGAACGCGCCCTGGGCCTCAAGCTCCTCCAATACGCCGAGACGGTTCCGCTCGTGCTTGAGGAGTTCCGTCCAAACCTTCTCGCAAACTACCTCTACGAGTTGGCCAATACCTACCACTCGTTCTACGAAGCCTGCCCGGTCCTCAAGGCGGATCCCGCCAGCCGCGCCAGCAGGCTTCTCATAAGCGACATCACGGCCCGCACACTCGCCCACGGACTTGGTCTCCTCGGCATCGGCTGTCCGGAGCGGATGTAAAAAAATCCCGCCGGCGTTTCATGACGAAATTGTCACTTTGAAAGATTGGTCTTCATTATCGAAGACCGCGTAAGAACTCGTCCTGCCATGGATATTCTCGCCACCGCCTACACCGATCCCACATTTCTGACCTACTTCTTCCTCGCGCTTGCCGTCGGCATGGCGCTGGGCTTTGAGTTTGTGAACGGCTTCCACGACACAGCCAATGCCGTCGCAACGGTCATCTACACCCACACTCTGAAACCGACGCCAGCCGTTGTGTGGTCCGGCATATGGAATCTTATCGGTGTGCTCACCTCCTCCGGCGCCGTGGCCTTCGGCATCGTGGCCCTCCTGCCCGTTGAGCTGGTTCTCAATGTCGGATCCGCCGCCGGGTTCGCCATGGTTTTTTCGCTTCTGCTCTCAGCCATCGTTTGGAATGTCGGCACCTGGTGGCTCGGACTTCCCGCCTCCAGCTCCCACACTCTCATCGGCTCGATCATCGGAGTCGGCCTCGCAAACGCCCTCATCGGGCCAACCCACTCGATCACCGAAGGCGTCAATTGGGCCAAGGCGATGGATGTCGGTCTCGGGCTCATCATCTCGCCCCTCATCGGATTTGCCGCCGCCGCCTTGCTTCTCATCACACTCAAAATTCTCGTCCGCAACCCGGATCTCTACAAAGCTCCGGAGGGGGAAAAAGCGCCGCCACTCTGGATTCGGGGCATCCTCATGCTCACCTGCACCGGCGTGAGTTTCGCGCACGGCTCGAACGATGGACAAAAAGGCATGGGCCTCATCGTGCTCATTCTGGTCGGAATCCTTCCAGGGACCTACGCGCTGAAAATGTCGGCGGACCATGCATCAGTCGCCGGCATCGCTACGGAAGCCGCTTCGATTTCCCAGGTGTTCGAACGCGAGGCCGGCAAAAAAACCACCGGCGAACAGGCAAATCAAATCCTGGCGGAATTCATCAAACCCAAAGGCACGCCGAATTCCGATGTACTCGCCGCACTCGCCGGCGCGTGCGAGGATATTTCCAGCCGGTTGAAAACCGCCGAGACATTCCAGGCCCTCCCGCCATCGGAGCGCGGCGATGTGCGCACCGATCTCTACCTCATTTCCAAATCCATCGCCAAACTCGACAAGGCCGGGAAACTCGACATCGATCCGACTGTGAAGGCCAACCAGCAGGCCATGGCCAAACACGCCGACCAACTCACCAATTACATTCCCGACTGGGTCAAATACGCCGTCGCGATCGCCCTCGGCCTCGGCACCATGATCGGCTACAAGCGCATCGTGAAAACCGTGGGCGAAAAGATCGGCAAGGACCACCTCACCTACGCGCAAGGAGCATCCGCAGAGGCCGTGGCCATGAGCACCATCATGGTCGCCGACCACTTCGGACTGCCCATCAGCACCACCCATGTCCTCTCCTCCGGCATCGCAGGCACCATGGCGGCGAACAACTCCGGACTCCAGATGGCCACCGTGCGAAACATCCTGCTCGCCTGGGTGCTCACGCTGCCGATCTGCATTTTCCTCGGCGCGGCCCTTTTTGCCGGCGCCCTGAACGCGATCGCACTCCTCGGCATCCGCTGATCCCGACCACCGCCCGCATCGAATCAGAAAAGCACCGGAAAACCCGATTCCGCCGCTTTACTTTTCCCCTTCGAGTGATAGATAGAAATCCAATGCGCCCTCTGTTCTCTTCGGCAACCTTCGTTGCGATCTTATCGACATCCGCGGTTTTCGCTCAAACCAACCTCATCCAGAATCCAGGCTTCGAGCGCTCGATGCGCAGGGCGAATGTCTGGGCTGGAATCAGCGGCTCCGGCATCATCAATGCACCCACCGAAGAAGCCAATGTGCTGGGCGCGGATGGTAAGATCGGACAACAAGCCATGCCGGTCTCGGTAAGCGCGGTCGACCTCAATAACGATGGCCTCAACGATATAGCCATTATGGATGGCCAAGGATTCCTCCGGGTGCACTTCAACACCGGCACGAAGCAGGAGCCCAAATTCGGTCCGGCGGAGTTTTCCTCCCTCCTGCTGAACCCCACGCCCTTGAAACTCTACGAGATCGAAACCGAGGATTTCAAAGAAAAGGATAAGGAAAAAGGCAAGCCAACTCCCAGGGCAACTCCCCGCCCGGCTGCACTCAAGCCCGG
>JBJTGE010000025.1:0-31282 GCA_046093785.1 Spartobacteria bacterium | reverse complement strand
CAATTCAATCTGGGCACCTGGTTCTCGGTGGCCATGGTTGCGCTGGCCGGGGCTTCGATCCTCTACACGACTTCGTCGATCATGCGGGACTACCCCGAGAATGCAGACCTCTCGGCCGCCATCCAGCTCTTTGCCGCTGTGGCGATGATGTTCTGGTATGTGCTGCGGCTCTTCATGGGATCGCGCCGTTGAGCGTGTAGCGCCCCTCTGCTGCGATGCTGAATATCGCGCTCAAGATGCTTTTTCGGGATCGGGCAAAATACGCGATGCTCGTTTGCGGCCTTGCCTTTTGCTCGCTTCTCATGTGCCAGCAGTCATCGGTCTTTTGCGGATTGATGATGTGGACGACGGCAACGGTCCGAAACATCGGCGCGCCGGTGTGGGTGGTGGATGCCAAAGTCGAGCAGGCGAACGAGGTCATTCCGATGCGGCAGATCGAGGTGGACCGTGTTCGTAGCGTTCAGGGCGTGGCATGGGCGGTCCCGCTTTACATCGGCATCGAGCAGGCCCGCCTCGGTGACGGATCTTTTCAAAATGTGCAGGTCGTCGGCCTCGACACAGGAACACTCACCGGTCGGCCGATGAATATGAAAGCCGGCCGCATCGAGGATTTGCGTCTTCCTGACTCCGTGGTGGTCGATCAGGTGGCGGTGGAAAAATTCCGCCGCAAGGGCATCAAAATCGAGCTGGGAACGACATTTGAGATCAATGACAAATCCGCCCGCGTTGTCGGCATCTGCCATGTGAGCCGGAGTTTTCTCGGGCAGCCTTATATCTACACGACCTACGACCGCGCGCTGGAATACGCCAAGCCCTCGCGCAAGCAGCTCAGCTATGTGCTGGCCGCCCCGCTGCCGGGCGTGACCCCGGAGGAACTGGCAACGCGCATCGACAACCTCGACGGACTGCGGGCCATCGAGAGCGACGACCTCTTCTGGATGACGATTCGCTGGTATATCAAAAACACGGGGATTCCGATTTCCTTCGGAACCGTGGTGATCCTCGGCCTGATCGTCGGCGTGGCAATCGCGGGGCAGACATTCTACCTTTTCGTCCACGACAACCTTCGTTTTCTGGCCGCCTTCAAAGCAATGGGCGCCCGCAATTCCACCCTTGCCGGCATGGTTTTGGCGCAGGCGTTTTCCGTGGGATTCATCGGCTATGGCATCGGCGTGGGATTGGCCGCGTGGTTCGGAAACACTGTGCTCGCGAAGGAGGCCCCGCCCTTTTTCATGCCGTGGCAGGTGCCGGCATTCGTCGCCTGCGTGATCCTTTTCATTTGCTCCTTCTCCGCCCTCATCGGCCTCGCAAAAGTGATGCGTCTCGAACCTGCGGTCGTCTTCCGATGAACAACAAAATCGCAGTCCGCGTCGAGAAGGTGGTGAAAAGCTTCAGCGGCGGCGACTCCCGCGTTTTTGCACTCAAGGGCGCCAGCTTGGAGGCGAGATTCGGGGAGATTCTCATGATTGTCGGCCCCTCGGGTTGCGGAAAAACAACGCTCCTGAGCGTGATTTGCGGCACGCTGAAGTTCGAGGAAGGCCAAATCACCGTCTTCGACAAGGACCTCGGAAAAATGCGCAACGGCGAGATCACCCGCTTCCGCCGCGAAAACATCGGCTTCATTTTCCAACAGTTCAATCTCATCCCCACTCTCACAGCAGTGGAGAATGTTTCGATTCCGCTCATCCTGCAGGGCAGGCCAATTGCCGAGGCCGAGAAAAAAGCCCGCGCCGTCCTCGAGCAGGTCGGGCTGGGGGAGAAATTCAAATCCTATCCCAACCAACTCTCCGGAGGGCAGCAGCAACGCGTGGCGATTTCGCGCGCCCTCGTTCACGATCCGCGCCTGATCATCTGCGACGAGCCCACGGCCGCGCTGGATTCCGCGAGTGGACACAAAACGCTCGAACTCCTCAAAGCCAGCGCACTGAAACCCGACCGGTGCGTCATCATTGTCACACACGACAGCCGCATTTATCCATTTGCCGACCGCATCGTTCAGATGGACGATGGGCATGTGATCGGCCACTTCGACGACCATACCCAACTCCAGCATGCCTAAGCGCCTCTCCTTCTATATCGCACTCGCCGGGATCATTGCCGTGACACTCCTCGTTTTGCGCCTGCGCGAAAGCGGCCCGGCGCCTCAACCGCTCGTCCCTCCCCCACAATCACCTTACGCCGACTCCATCGGAGGCCGTGGCCTTGTCGAGAGCGTGAATGAAAATGTCCGCATCGCACCGGCCACCTCAGGACTGATTCGGGAGGTCGCGGTGAAAGTGGGTGACAAGGTTTCCAAGGGCGATGTGCTTTTTGCGATGGACGACCGCGACGCCCTCTCGCAGGTGAAAGTGCAGGAAGCCCAAGTCGCCGTCCTCGAAGCCCAAGTCGCCACTTCTCAAACCATCGTCGCCGACCGCAAAGACCAACTCGACCGCACGGCCCGCCTGCGTGAAAAAAATGTCTCCAGCGAAGACGAGGCCAAGCGCAACCTCTTCGCCTGGCAGGCGGCCGACCGCCAACTCCAGAGCGCCATGGCCGACCTGAACCTCGCCCGCGCCCGCCTCGCTGACGCCCGCGTGCGACTCGATCTACTCACGATTCGCTCCCCGCGCGACGGCACTGTCCTGCAGGTCAATATCCGGCCCGGTGAATATGTGATGGTGAATGCCTCCGAACCGGCGATTCTTCTCGGCGACATTTCGCTTCTCCAACTCCGCGTCGATGTGGACGAATCCGATGCGCCCTCCATCCGCGAAGGCTGCACCGGCGTGGCGTTTCTCAAAGGCTCGCGGGAAAAATCCGTCCCGCTCGAATTTGTCCGCATCGAACCCTACATCCTCCCCAAGAAATCCCTCTCCGGCGAGAGCACCGAGCGCGTGGACACCCGCGTGCTGCAAATCATTTTCCGGTTCAAAAACCCCGCTTTCCCAGTCTACGTGGGGCAGCAGATGGATGTCTTCCTACAAGAGTAGGTCTTCTCCTTATTGAGCTGACCGGCGCAATGCGGTTGTAACAGCCCCGTGGCTTTCGCCTTGTCCCCTTCGATTGAGGCCGGCATAAAAGAAAGCTCTCACACCAAACATGAAAAACCATCTCTCCATGGGGCGAAGCATCGTCTCCTGTGTATTGCCTGTTGCCGTATTGTTGACAGGAGTCCATCCCGTCACAATCCAAGCTCAAACATCCAACCCCGCCACCACGCGACCCATCCCGAGAGGGCCGATTGAAGTCAACTCCGGTCAGGTTCTAACAGGAACCACAGGCACCATCTCGGGGCACCGCGCCACACCGACCATCACAAAAGGAGAAAGCGCGACCGAAAAATGGTGGCAAGGAAAAGGCCTGCTTGTTGGAAGCGGCAATCCGCTCTTCGACGCCCGCGCTTCACTCGCGGATAGAGGATTGAGCTTCAGCGGCAGCTACCAAGGCGCGTTCTTCGGCGTGGTGGATAGCCAGAACGGATCGCGCGGGTTCTGGGACGAGCAAATCAATTTCGGCTCGGAGCTGAACTTTGGAAAACTCCTCAATTCCGACGATCTCAAGGGTCTCGTGGGATTCGCGAACTTCCGCTACCGCGATGCATTTCCCGAATCGAACGCCAACCAATTCGTGGAAGCGAATTCGATGTTCAGCCCGACAAACTGGCAATCGGGCACACAATTTCGCGTGATGAGTTTCGGTCTCGAAGCCGGGACAAGCGAACTGCTCGCGATCAAGGACATGGTGGTGCTGCGCGCCGGTTGGCTGCAACCCCAGAAGGAATTTTTGGATCAACCCCTGTCGAAATTGTTTCTCAACAATGCCGTGAACAGCGCCAAGGGCGTGGGTGGAAACATTCCCTTCGGCTCCAGTTTCTCAACATGGGGCGGCACGCTCAATGTGAAGCTGCATGACACCGTGTATGTGAAGAATGGATTGTTCATGTCTTACCCGCAGTCCACCTCCTCCACCAACCACGGACTGGCCTATCAGGGCTTTGGTCCCAACACCGATCTCAACGGCCTTTTCTACATGGGCGAGGCGGGATACACGCCTAAGATCGGCGAATCCAAACTCGAAGGGCGCTATGCCTTCGGTGGCTACTTTTATGGAACGCCCGAGGGACAAACCAAAAGCTGGAACGGCACCGAGGCACCCGGACGCTATGGATTTTACTTCCAAGCGGATCAGATGCTCTACCGCGAGCCTTCAAGCGAAGCCGCTCCTGCAAAATCGCAGACTGCCTCGGACGGAAAGAGCTTCAAGGAAGTCGCGCCTGTCGAGAAAGCCTCCCTCTCCAAGCAAGGACTCCATACATTCAACCTGATCTCGATGGCCCCGGGCTATGCGACGGCCAATCAATTCCCGTTCTACTTCCAGAGCGGCTTGGTTTACACGGGCCTGATCCCAGCCCGCGACAAGGATCTCACGATGGTTTCGATCGCCTATGGCGCGTATCAAGGTGAGGTTTACACAACCTCCAAAAGTTATACCGCAGTGCTTGAGGGAGGCTACCGTTTCCAGATCAACGGATGGTCCTATGTGCAGCCCTTCGTCCAATACTTCGCTCGCCCGAACGGAACGCAGGAAGTGGCAAACGCAGCCATCCTTGGATTCCTGACCGGCTTGGTTTTCTAAACAACGCGATTTCATCAAACCGCGCTCCGGGGCCTCGCTCTTCCGGAGCGCGGTTTTTTTGTGGAATTGACCCCTCGTTGCTTCCCGATTAGGAGCCCTCTGCACATGAAACAAAAAAGCCTCGGCATACTCGGACTCCTGCTTCTTTCCATCCAAGCCGCATTCCCTCTCGAAATCCAAGGCGTCCAAGTGCCGCCGCAAGTGGGCCTGAATGGACAGACCCTCGCACTGAATGGCGCGGGCCTTCGCACCGTGACGATCGCGTTCATCCCGATCAAAGCCTATGTCGCCGCATTCTACGCCCCCTCCACACTGAAGTCCGAGGAGGCCGTGCTCGCGTCCACCGGACCGATGCAATTCACATTCACTTTTCTAAAATCCGTCAGCCAAGGCCAAGTCACGGATGCATGGCAAAGCCAAATCAAGGCCAGCATGACCTACAACTATCCGGGAGTTGAAAAAGACTGCGCCGCCTTTGTGGGAATGTTCGGCGCACTCGCCCAAGGCGGGGTTGAAATGGTTCAACTCATCGGCACCGAGACACTCATCTACGATGGCGGCCAACTCAAAGGCACAATCCAAGGCCCTGATTTTCAGAAGGCATTTTTGAGCATGTGGTTCGGCTCAAATCCCGTTCAGCAGGACTTGAAAGCCGCGCTTTTGGGAAACTGAGCCGCTTCCACTTGTCAGCTTCGCCTACACCAATATAATTGGCTGCGTGAACAAGGCCGAATTGCTTGGCTATCTTGAAAAAATAGATGGCGAATTGAAGTCTCCCGCCATCCTTCACATCTACGGAAGCGCAGCGTTCATGCTCTTGGATGAACCGGACCGGACAAGTCTGGATATTGATGTGGCAGCCCCGTATTCCGATGTGGACGAAAGCGAACTCCGTCGGGCTGCCGAGCTTGCGGGGATTCCGCTCAATCCCGCCGACGATTATTCGTCCGACCATCTGGAGTGGATTTCGGCGGTGCGGCTCTGCCTCGCCCAGCCGAATGCCGGAACGGATATCGTTCTCTGGCGGGGCCGAAATATGTCGGTCAAAACAGGATCTGTTCCGCAACTCATCGCCAGCAAACTCATCCGCTATGACGAGATTGATCGCAGCGACATCCAATACCTCTGCCGTCAAATTCCAGTAAGGATTGATGCGGTGGAGGCCGCCGTTGGCGATCTGCCGGAACCATTTCGTGAAGACGCCGTGGTGAGGGAAAATCTGGCCAACTTCAAGGTGGATGCGGGTCTTTGGGGGTTGCGACCATGACACCTCGGGAACGACTTCAAACTGCTTACGAGCTGGCTTTTTACCCGCCACGATTGCACAGAGCTTGGCGACAACTGCAGAAGAATCCATCCGATTCAAAGGGTGAATTAGGCGAGTTGTTGGACCAAGCCTGGCTCTTACACCAGGCTTTGCCTGAACACGGTTATGCATCCCAGCGAGCCTTGAATCGCTTGGCCCTGTATCAAGCCAAGGCCCGCGCTTTCGGCATGGTGACTTTTCTCGCGAACATCCGGAAATATTGTTCACGACCTGAGATTTCGACCCGCATCGTCCCGGGCAACCTCGTGCGCGATATCGGCCTGCCTCCGCTGAGTAGATAACCATGCACTGGCTTTTAGACCTACTCATTGACTTGATCATTCCGTGGGGCTCGCATCGCGATGACCGATCTATCGTTGGAAAATCTCCAATCGACCGCCAAGCCTCTTGGATTGCGCGGGGGCTGTTCATTTTACTAATTATTGCTGCCGTGGCTTATATACTCTGGAAGCAATAACAAGAACGCACCTATGGGCTCTGCTGCCGACGAGGACGTCGGCGTTCCTGGTTTGTTGCGCCGCAGCTATCTTGAACCCGAACTTTTGAGATGTTTGGCGTGCGAATCGAGGGGGTGCCTCGCGTCTGAATCTTTGCCGTTGCTGGCGGCGACTTCGGCTTGTGAGGAAGATATTTGAACGCAGGATCGCCCTGCTATGTCCCATATTATGACGGCGACTGCCGCCGATGAACAATTCTGATGAAATGTCATTCGCGGAATGCTCGCCGCTGAACATTTATTTCTATGGCAAACGCAATGGTTATTGGAATTGGCGGTGTGGGTTCGGTCATCGGCCAAAAACTTCACGAATACGATTGTTTCGACCGGATCATCCTTGCGGATTTGGATCCCGTTTTTGCGAACCAACTCGCGGCAAAAACACCAAAGAGCCGATTTCTGGTGGTGCAAGCGAACGCCATGCACACTGACGCGCTGGCGGCACTCATGCGCGAGCACAATGTCACTGTGACTTGCAACGCCTGCGTGTGCCAGACGAACTACTCCGTGCTCGAAGCCTGCCTCCGCGCGGGCTCACATTATATCGACATGGCGGCGGATATCTACTCGGCCCCCGGCGTAAAGAAACCGGGCAAGAATTCCTTCGAGGCCGAAATCGAGAAATTCAACCAACCATTCCTCGACCGCGGCTTGGCCGGCATCCTCTGCATGGGCATGGATCCCGGCGCGGTAAATGTTTATGCCCGGTGGGCGATGGACCGCTTGGACACGGCCTCAAGCATCCGCGTGCTGGATGCCGACAATGCCGAGGTGCGCGGATACCGCTTCGCTGTGCTTTTCTCGCCGGAGACATTTTTCGAGGAACTCGGCGCGGCACCTTATTATGTGAAGGATGGCCGCGTGGTGAGTGGCAAGCCGCTCGAGACCGAGGTCGAGTGGGTGCGTTTCCCCGAGCCGATCGGACTTCAAAAAACCTACGCCGTGGCGCACGAGGAGGGCGTGAGTTTGGGCATTCATCCGCCGTTCGTGGAAAAAGGCGTCCGTTACTCGGTGTTCAAATACAGCATCCCCGACAAGGTGGTGAACATCTCGAAGAGCCTCCAACTTCTGAACCTCGACACCTGGAAAAAAGTGCGCGTCGATGGCGTGGAGGTGGCTCCCGTGCGTGTCGCCAGCGCCCACCTGCCGAAGCCCGCCCAGCTGGGCGCCACGGTCGAGGGCTACTCGTGTGTCGGCACCGAGGTGCGGGGAACGAAGGACCGCAAGCGCGTGGAGTATTTCGTCTATTCGATGGACAGCCACCGCGACACCTATGAGAAATACGGCTACTCGCTCACCCTTGTGCAAACCGGCATACCGCCCGCCATCACCGCCCGACTCCTCGCTACCGGAAAAATCACCGAGCGCGGCGTGATGATGCCCGAGGCCCTCGACCCCGAGGAGCTCATGAACTGCTTCTCCCGCGAGGGCCTGCCGACCTTTGTGGAAAAACGGGAGGTCGAACGCATTTAAAAAAACTATGAAACCCTTCTACCTCGACGGCTGCTGGGTGGAGACGCAAACCTCCGAGCCTGTCCACAATCCCTGGTCCGGTGAAAAACTCGCCGACATCTGCACCGCAGGCCCACAGGATGTCGAATCCGCCATCGCCAGCGCACACGCCGCGTTCCAAAAAACGCGCAAGCTTTCAAGCGATGCCCGAGCTGCGACACTTGAGAGGATCAGCCAACTTCTCCGCGAGCGGCGCCAGGAGTTTGTCGATGTCATCGTCGCCGAGGCTGGAAAACCGGTGACCTTTGCCGAGGCTGAGGTGGACCGGGCCTGCCTGACCTTTCGATTCGCGGCAGCACTCGCACTCGGTGACGACGGCCATGGCATCAATATGGAAGCCAGTTCCCCGGGGCTCGGCCACTTCGGCATAGTCCGCCGCTTCCCGCTGGGCGTGATTCTCGGGATCACCCCGTTCAATTTTCCCCTCAATCTCGTCGCCCATAAAATCGCCCCCTGCATCGCCACCGGCAACACTATGCTGCTGAAGCCTGCGATGAAAACCCCGCTCACCGCACTGCTCCTCGCCGAGGTTTTGCACGAGGCTGGCGTTCCCGCAGGCCAAATTCAGATCGTGCCATTCGAACACAGCCTCATTCCTCCGCTCCTCTCCGACCCGAGGGTGAAAATGCTCAGCTTCACCGGCAGTGTCGATGTCGGCTGGAAACTCAAGGCGCAAGCCGCAAAAATGAAGTGCGCCCTCGAACTCGGGGGAAACGCCGCCGTGATCGTCGAACCCGATTCGGACTGGCACGCCGCCGTTCCGAAAATCGCCGCCGGCGCCTACGGATTCGCCGGCCAGTCGTGCATCAGCGTCCAACGAATCCTCGTGCACCGCGAGATTTTCAGCCAATTCCGGGGCGCGCTCGTCTCATTCATTCAGGAAAAAATCCACAACGGCGATCCTGCCGACCGCCAGACCCTCGTCGGGCCGATTATCAACGCCGCCGCCCGCGAGAAGGTCTTGAATTGGATCGAGCAGGCGACGGATGCCGGCGCCTGCCTGCTCACACCCCTGCAAACCTCGGGCCGTTCCCTCCTCGCTCCGGTGCTCCTGGAAAATGTGCCGACCGATTCGCCTGTGCTGTGCGAGGAGGCATTCGCCCCCCTCGCCGTGCTGCAGCATTACGGAACCTTCGAAGAAGCCCTCACTATGGTGAACGACTCCCGCTTCGGCCTCCAAGCCGGCGTCTTCACGAACAACCTTCAAAATGCCATCCGGGCCTTTGAGGAACTCGAAGTCGGCGGCGTCATGGTCAATCAAGTCCCGACCTTCCGCGTGGAAAACATGCCCTACGGTGGCATCAAGGAAAGCGGCTCCGGCCGCGAGGGCATCCGCTACGCCATGGAGGAAATGACCGAACCCCGCAGCCTAGTGATCAATAAAAGTTGAGTATTCCCGAGAGGTCCGAGAGGTATCTGCAGGCGCTGCAAAAAATCGTTTATTTGAGATGCGCCTGTTGACGACTAAGCACAATTGTAGCATTTTTGTGTCATGTCTAAAACAGCCATACTACGCGCCCGGGTTGATTGCGAAAAAGCAAGCGCTGCCGAACAGATTTTCTCCAAACTTGGGATCACCGTGGGTGATGCAATCAACATTTTTCTCTCACAGGTCTGCATTCAAAAAGCCATCCCTTTCGCGCTATCTACCCGCCCCCACCTCAACCTCGACAATTCCAGCCTCGCGGAAATTGAAGCTCGTTATGCCGATCGCACTCCCAATACGGAAACCCGCGCAGCATTGAATGAGCGACCAATCCGAAAATTTAAATCCGCCACCGAAACTCTACGCGCTCTCAAAACCTGATGCGCGAAATCAAATACACGAGCCAGTTCAAACGGGATTACAAAAAGCGGGCTCGCGAGAAAGGTCTGGATGACCTACTCGAAAAGATCATCGAACTGTTATCCGAAGGTCTGCCGCTGGAAGCTCGATTCCGCGATCATCCCTTGAAAGGAGGATACGCTGGATGCCGCGAGTGCCATCTCAAACCGGATTTGCTCCTCATCTATGTCCAAACGCATGAGGAACTCCAATTGGTGCGATTGGGTAGCCACAGCGACTTGTTCGCGTGAACGAAAATTTCAGAATACTCCCAGAACCATTTTAAAAGCACCCCTCGCCTGATTGACCACCTTCGCAGGCGGTGATAAATTTTTTTTCATGAAAGTGCACCTTCACCACATACCGGAAGGGGACACACTGCACATTGAGGGCGAGGAAGACGCCGCTCCCTTGGAACTCGAACAGGGTGGCTTCACGCCAACCGCGCCTCTGTGCTACTCGCTCGATGTGGGCTTGAGCGACGGCGGTCTCTTTGCCACCGGCAGTCTGTCAGTCCGGGGAAAAATGCAATGCGTCAACTGTCTGGAGGATTTCGACAAGGAAATCCTGATCGATCCGTTTTCGATGCAAATCGATTTGCCGAAGGCGGAGTTGATTGACTTGACCCCCGAGGTCAGGGAGGATATGCACCTTGCCCTGCCCGCGCACCCCAAGTGCGACAGCGGCGGTGAAAAGCAATGCCCCGCGCGTCGCGATGACTCCCGGGTTGCCTTCGGGCGGCCGGTCGAAAAGTTCGTGCCGGCATGGGACGCGCTGGACAAGCTAAAATCAAAATCAAAGTAAAATTATGGGAGTTCCCAAACGCAAAACATCGAAAATGCGCCTTCGCACACGCAAGGCGGCAAACCGCTGGCAAGCCCCGAAGCTGGCCAAATGCCCCCAATGCGGCGCATCCGTCCCGGGCCATGTGGCCTGCCCATCCTGCGGATATTATAACAAACGCCAGGTTCTGACCATCGGCGCAGAGTAGTTCCGAGGGTCGCATCTTCCCCGGATGAAAATTGCCCTCGACGCAATGGGAGGGGATCACGCCCCGCAAAATCCCGTGGCGGGAGCTGTTCAGGCGCTTCGTGATTTCCCGGATGTGGAGATCGTTTTCGTTGGCGACGAGCAGAGGGTCCGGGCCGAACTCGCCAGACATTCCACGGGGGATATCGAATCCCGCTACTCTTTCCACCACGCCTCGCAGGTCGTGGACATGACCGACAGCGGTCTCGACAGCGTTCGCAGGAAAAAAGATTCGTCTGTGAGCCGAGCGGTGGACCTCGTGAAAAGCGGCGAAGCCGATGCCGTCGTATCCGCAGGTCACACCGGTGCCCTTGTCGCGGCATCGACTATCAAACTTCGCACACTTCCCGGCATCGACCGGGCCGCTCTCGGCGTGCTCATTCCAGCCGACGGAGGAGTTTTTCTTTTGATCGATGGCGGCGCGAATATCGACCCTACGCCACAGCACATCGTGGGATTTGCCGTGATGGGCAGCGTTTATTACAAAGCCATCGTTGGCACACCCGAAGCCCGTGTTGGTCTTCTGAATATCGGCACCGAGCCGAGCAAGGGCACGGATTTCTGCCTCGAATGCTACCAGATGCTCTCGGAGGCACCGATCACATTTGCCGGAAATGTCGAAGGGCACGGCATCTTCAAAAAGCCGGTCGAAGTCGTGGTCTGCGACGGATTCACTGGAAACATCTTCTTGAAAACGGTCGAAGGCTTGGCCAAATCGATGGTCTCCTGGATCAAGGACGAGATCAGCAAAAATCCCATCCGCATGCTCGGCGCACTGCTCTCCAAGGGGGCATTCCAAGCCGTGAAAAAACGGACGAGCACCGACGAATATGGCGGCACACCTTTGCTCGGCGTCAATGGCATCTGCATCAAAGCCCACGGCAACTCGTCATCCCTCGCCCTTCGCAATGCCATCCGGGCCGCCCGCCGCGCGGTGGAACTCCAAATCAACTCCCGCATCGTCGAGGCAATGAAACCACTCCATGAAAAACTCTCTTCGCGACATACCACCCCGGCCTAACCGCAGCGCCTCGATCATCGGCACAGGCAGCTATGTGCCCGAACGCGTCATGACCAACTCCGATCTCGAAGCCATGGTGGAGACCAACCACCAGTGGATCGTCGAGCGCACCGGCATCTACGAGCGACGCATCGCGGCGGAAAATGAATTCACCAGCCACATGGCTGCAAAAGCCGCCCAGGCCGCGATGGAAAATGCAGGCATCACGCCCGAAGAGATCGACATGATCCTCGTCGCCACCATCACACCGGACATGTTTTTCCCATCCACCGCCTGCCAGGTCCAACGCCAGATCGGGGCAAAAAACGCGACCTGCATGGATGTGAATGCCGCCTGCTCGGGCTTCCTCTACTGCGTGGAAATCGCAAACCAATTCATCTCAAACCACGGCTGCGAGACCGTGCTCGTCATCGGGGCGGACAAGCTCAGCAGCATCGTGAATTGGGAGGACCGCAACACCTGCGTGCTCTTCGGCGACGGCGCCGGAGCGGCCATTCTGCGCCACCGCCCCGGATCGAAGGGCGTCGTGACGACCTACATGGGCAGCGATGGAAACTACGGCGACATCCTCCACATGCCCGGCGGCGGATGCGCGCTACCGATCACCCGCGACAATGTGGATGAAAAACTCAACACGCTTCAGATGAACGGGCGCGAAACCTTCAAACAAGCCGTGACCTCAATGATGCGCGCGGCGAACACTGTGCTCGACCGCTGCGGCCTCACCTCGCAGGACATCAAGTGCGTGATCCCCCATCAGGCGAATATCCGGATCATCGAAGCCATGGCAGACCGCATGGATCTCACGATGGATCGCTTCCACATCAATCTCGACAAATACGGCAACACCTCCGCCGCAGCCGTTGCCATCGCCCTGGATGAAGCCGCGCGGACCGGCCGTTTCCAAAAGGGCGATCCTATTCTGCTCGTGGTTTTCGGCGGGGGACTCACCTTCGCCAGTTCCGTCATCGAGTGGTAGCCGACGACTCCACACGCGAGGCGTTGGATTTTCTCGAGGCCCTTGCCCTTGAGAAAAAAAACGATTTCCCAAACCTCGCGGCCCGTGTGTTGCAGGTGGAAAACGAAATCGCCGACACCGGCACATGGACTCCGACATTCAAGGAACTCGAGCATGGGGCCCGCGTGGCATGGAGGAACAACGCGCGGTGTATCGGCCGCCTTTTCTGGCCATCGCTCAAGGTCCGCGACCTGCGTCACATCTCCGACCCGGCCGAGGTGTATCAAGCCCTGCTGGAACATCTCCAGTCCGCCACGAACGGCGGGAAAATCGAGCCTTTGATAACGGTTTTTGCCCCTGCAACCAGCGATGGTCCCGCAATGAGAATCTGGAACCACCAACTCCTCGGCTACGCAGGCTACGAGCAGCCGGACGGATCGATTCTCGGCGACCCGAAAAACACGGCTTTCACCCGCGAGGCGCTGGCGCTCGGTTGGAAGGGCCCCGGCACGCGATTCGACCTCCTGCCACTCATCATTCAAAAACGCGGATGCGCCCCCATGCTTTTTCCTCCGCCGTATGCCCAAGCGCGGGAAGTCTCCCTCACACACCCGACCCTGCCGTGGTTTTCCGAGTTGGGATTGAAATGGTATGCCGTTCCCATCCTCTCCGACATGCGCCTTCGCATGGGCGGCATCGATTTTCCCGCCGCCCCATTCAATGGCTGGTATATGGGAACAGAAATCGGCTCGCGCGACCTCGGCGACGGGGCACGCTACGATATGCTTCCCGCCATCGCAGAAAAAATGGGCATCGACCGCGAGCATGATCCCCTCTGGAAAGACCGCGCGCTCGTGGAACTCAACGCGGCCGTCATTTTCTCCTACGAGCAAGCCGGTGTGCGCATCGTGGACCACCACAGCGCCTCCTCGGAGTTCATGGAATTTGCGGCGCGTGAAATGAAAGCCGGCCGCGCTGTTTCAGCCGACTGGAGCTGGATCGTCCCTCCGATGTCCGGCTCGGCCACACCTGTCTTCCACAAGCTCTGGGAAAACCGCTCCCAGCTTCCGGACTATCTGCCCCAGAAGCATGCCTGGGAGATTTTTTGATGCGTTTGGCAATGCCCCTTGTCGTGCTAATTTGAATTCCATGCGCCGACTTCTTTTCTCCGCCATCCTTGCGCTCGGCCTGAGTGCCCAGGCCCGCGAGGCTGCGTCACCAACACCCGCGCCTAAAGCCGAGGAATCCCCCTACGAGCAACTCCAACTCCTCGCCCGCGCCATGCAACTCATCCGGCAGGACTATGTGGACGAGTCGAAAGTGGACTACAAGGAGCTCACCTACAGCGCGCTCCGGGGGATGCTCGACAACCTCGACCCCCACAGCCAATTCATGGAGCCGAAGAGCTTCAAAAACATGCAGGAGGACACCCGCAGCGAATTCGGCGGCCTCGGCGTGGTGGTAACCCAAAAATCCGGCGTCCTCACAGTCATCAACCCGATGGAGGACACCCCGGGCTTCAAGGCAGGCATCCTGCCGGGCGATCAAATTCTCAAAATCGACGGCGAGAACACCGACAACACGCCGCTCAACGAGGCTGTCGAAAAACTCCGTGGCACAGTCGGTGAAAAGGTCATCCTGACCATCCGACGCCCCTCCAATGGCGAGGTGAAGGATTACGAACTCACCCGCGAGGTCATCAAGGTGGCCAGCATCAAGGACGCCCGCATCCTCCCGCAACGGAATCCCGGACAGCCCCGCATCGGATACGCGCGCATCACCCAATTCAACGAACCCACCGCCGCCGAACTCGGCGCGGCGTTGGATAAATTGGAGGCAAAGGGGATGGATGCCTTCATTCTCGACCTGCGGCACAATCCCGGCGGCCTCCTTGGCAGCGCGGTCGATGTGTGCGGGCAGTTCCTGCCGCCGAACACGCTCGTTGTTTACACGGAAGGCCGGACGCCCTCACGGGAATACCGGACCTCCGCGACGGCCAGTCCAAACCGCAAATACCCCGTCGTCGTTCTCACCAACTACGCCAGCGCCAGCGGATCGGAGATCGTCGCCGGCGCGCTCAAGGACCTCGACCGCGCGCTCGTCGTTGGAGAAACCACCTTCGGCAAAGGCTCGGTTCAAAGCGTTGTCTCGCTGCCCGACGGCTCCGCCGCCCGCCTCACCACGGCGAAATACTTCACCCCCGGACGCAAGCTCATCCACGAGCACGGTGTGAGCCCGCACATCCGCGCTACACTCACCCACGACGAGGAGACCGACCTCCTTCGCTCACGCCGCAAGCGCGAGGATCCCTCCACCGCCGAGACCACGATCTGGGATCCGCAACTCGACCGCGCGGTGGACGCCCTCCAAGGCTCTCTCCAACACGCCAAGAACAAGAAAAAATAAATGCCCACGCTGCTTGCAATCGAGACCTCCTGCGATGAAACAGCCGCCGCCGTGCTGAGAGGCTTCGGCGATGTGCTCGCGCATGAGATTTTCAGCCAGGCCGAAATCCACTCCGAGTTCGGTGGAGTCGTTCCCGAGGTGGCATCCAGAAACCATCTTGTCTCCGCACCGGCGATCATCGATCTCGCCCTGCAAAAAGCCGGCGTGCAAATCCGCGATCTCGACGCCATCGCCGCCACCACCGGTCCGGGCCTCGCCTCCGCCCTGCTCGTCGGTGCCGCAACCGCGAAGGGCCTCTGCATCGGAGCGGGGAAGCCGTTTCTTGCCATCAACCATATCGAAGGCCACCTGCTCTCGCCGTTTTTCGGCTATGAAAAAATACCTCCCCACACGGCGATGGTTGTCAGCGGTGGACACACGCTGCTGCTCGATGTCGAGGGCTTCGGAAGTTATCGCCTGCTGGGCCGCACGCTCGACGATGCGGCAGGCGAGGCGTTCGACAAAGTCGCGAAACTTCTCGGCCTTGGCTACCCCGGCGGCATCGAGATCGACCGACTCGCCCGCAGCGGCAACCCCGCGCGTTTTGATTTTCCACGAGGCATGATCGACTCGGGCGATCTGGATTTCAGCTTCAGCGGGCTCAAGACCGCCGTCCGCATCTTTCTTGAAAAAAACGGCGTGCCAACCGCTGCCGACCTCCCCGACATCTGCGCATCGTTCCAGGCAGCCGTCACCGATGTCCTCCTCGCCAAGCTCTTCAAGGCGGCCCGCCAAAACCAACGCCGCATGCTCAGCCTCAGCGGCGGCGTGAGCGCCAACTCCTCGCTCCGCTCCCGCGCAATCCAGCGCGCTGCGAACGAGGGACTCGAAATCCATTTCCCGCCGCCCGGTCTCCTCACCGACAACGCGCTCATGATCGCCTTCGCCGCCGCACACCATCTGGCCGCCGGACACAACGACCCGATCGATACCGAAATCACACCGAACTTCAACCCAAGCGCCCTGTGAGGACCAACCCCCTCTTTTCCGCTAAAAACGGCAACGCCGCGCGCGGGCGGGGCGTAGGAATTGTCACGAACAACCGAGGAATAAAATTTTTCATGTTCAGAGGACGATTTTTAATTTTTAGTGTCACCGCAGTTTTGAAACCTCATTTTTGAAAATGTCAGCAACCACCATCGACGCACCCGTCCAAGAGACCAACTCCCACGCGCATTCCGACCATCACGAGGTCGGCTTTTTCCACAAATACCTTTGGACCTACGATCACAAGATGATCGGCCTCCAATACCTTTGGACCGCCCTCGCCTTCCTCTTCCTCGGCGGAGCCCTTGCCCTTGGCGTCCGTTGGCAACTCGGCTTCCCCGGCGCAGAGTTCCCGCTCATCGGCCGACTCCTGCCTGCAACTGTGGCGGTGGATGGCTCGATCATCCCCGGCGGCTACAACATGCTTGTCACAATGCATGCGACCGTGATGGTTTTCTTCGTCGTCATGCCACTCCTCATTGGAGCCTTCGGCAACTACCTCATCCCGCTCCAAATCGGCGCCGGTGATATGGCATTCCCCCTCTTGAACGAGTTGAGTTACTGGCTCTATGTCCTCTCCGGCATCCTGCTCCTTGGCGCGTTCTTCGTTCCAGGTGGTGCCCCGGGAACAGGTTGGACCGCCTACGCGCCGCTCAGTTCCGTGGGCGCCTACAACGGAACCCCTATGGGACAGAGTCTCTGGGGCGCAGCGCTTTTCGTGAACGGCCTCTCCTCCATCGCCGGTGCGACAAACTATATCACGACAGTCGTGAACATGCGCGCTCCTGGCATGACCATGTTTCGCATGCCATTGCCCGTCTGGTCCCTCTTCATCACCGCCATCCTCCTCTTGTTGGCCGTCCCGGTTCTCTCCGCTGCCGCAGCCATGCTCTTCGCGGACCTCAACATGGGCACGAGCTTCTTCTCTCCGCAAGGCGGCGGCCAACCCCTCCTCTGGCAGCACCTCTTCTGGTTCTTCGGCCACCCCGAAGTTTACATCATGATCCTTCCGGCGATGGGTCTCACCTCGGAAATCCTCGCCGTCCACGCCCGCAAGCCGATATTTGGTTACAAGGCAATGGTTTATGCCATGATCGCCATCGGTTTCCTCGGATTCATCGTCTGGGGCCACCACATGTTCGTCAGCGGCATGAACCTCACACTCAGCGCGGCCTTCTCGGTTTCGACAATGGTCATCGCCGTGCCATCGGCCATCAAGACCTTCAACTGGATGGGCACCATCTGGCGCGGTTCGATCGAGTTCACCACCGCCATGTGTTTCGCCCTGGCCTTCGTTTCCATGTTCGTCATCGGCGGCCTGAGCGGCATCTTCATGGCCTCCACACCGGTGGATCTATTCGTCCACCACACCTATTTCATCGTGGCGCACTTCCACTATGTGCTCTTCGGCGGAAGTATCTTTGCCATCTTTGGTGCCATTTACTTCTACTTCCCGAAAATGTTCGGCCGCATGCTTAATGAAACCCTCGGCAAGTGGCATTTCTTCCTGACCTTGGTGTTTTTCAACCTGACCTTCTTCCCGATGCACAACCTGGGCCTCGGCGGCATGATGCGCCGTATCGCGGATCCCACGGTCTATGAGCACCTGCGTCAGCTTCAACCGCTCAATCAGCTTTGCACCATCGGCGCGATCGGACTCGGCTTCACGACATTCCTCTTCCTCTGGAATGTCGTGATCAGCCTCCGCAACGGCAAAAAAGCTCCCAACAATCCGTGGAATGCCAACACCCTTGAGTGGACAGTTCCATCGCCTCCCGGACACGGCAACTTCGACAAAACGCCCGTTGTTTATCACGGTCCCTACGAATACAGCGTTCCCGGCATCGACAAGGACTACCTCCCCCAAACCGAGCGCGCGCCTGAAAACGCCCGCCTGGAATCCCACTAACCCGCGTGTTCATGGATGGATCAAACACATCCGTGAGCCTGCGTCGCGTAGCCGTTCACGCCTGGGCTGTCCTCACTCTGGTTTCGACTTTTATCCTGCTTTGTAGCGGAGGAATCGTCACCTCCAAGGGCGTTGGAATGTCAGTCCCCGACTGGCCGACGACATACGGATACAACATGTTCCTATTCCCCATCTCCGGATGGGTGGGCGGCATTTTTTATGAGCATGGCCACCGACTCATTGCCTCTTGGGTGGGGTTGATGACCATGATCCTTGCCGCATCGCTTCTGGCATCGGAGCCGCGCCGCTGGGTGAAAAATCTCGGCATCATCGCCTTCCTCGCCGTCTGCGTCCAAGGCCTGCTCGGGGGACTCCGCGTCACCCTCTTCAAAGACGAGATGGGCATCTTCCATGCCATGCTGGCACAGTCGTTTTTTTGCCTGCTGGGAATTCTCACCATCGTCACCAGCCCGCGTTTCATACGCGGAGGGTGGGACCTCTTCCTTCCCGATTCAGGGTTGAGGAATCTTGTCGTGGCGTCCACGGTCCTGATCTTCGTGCAGCTCGGCATCGGCGCCACCATGCGCCACGAACATGCCGGACTCGCCATCCCCGACTTCCCGCTCGCCTACGGCAAAATCCTGCCTGACACATCGCCCGAAGCGGTCGCCGCGATCAACAAAATCCGCATCGAGGACAATCAGGTTCCCACGAACGCCCTGCACATCTGGATTCAAATGCTCCACCGGGCAGTTGCCATCGTGATTTTTCTCGCCGTCGCCGCCGTGGCATGGCGTGCGTTTGCGAATCCGATCGCCCGCTCCGCCCGCTTCTGGGCCGCAATCTGGTTCGTGATGATCACCGCTCAAGTCGCGCTTGGAGCCTGGACGATCTGGTCGAACAAGGCTGCTGATGTCGCCACCGCCCACATGGCGCTCGGCGCCCTGTCACTCATCGTCGGAGTTGTTTTTTCCTTCCGCCTCTGGCGCGGCACCGAGGCCGGACGCTTTGTTATTCCCGACCGCCCGCCTGTTTCGGAATTCGCCCGCATCGCATGAAGAGCGCTGCCGCCCTTCCAGAGGAACGAAAAAACGCCCTGCTCGACGATGTGCTTGAGCTGGTGAAGGCCCGTCTTTCCTTTCTGGTCCTCATCACGACGCTGGTCGGCTTCCTGCTCGGCTGGCGGGGGCCATTCGACTGGGTTCTCCTCACCGCCACGCTCCTCGGCACAGCCCTCTGCGCCGGCGGAGCGGCCGCACTCAACCAATGGTGGGAACGCGACAGCGACAGCCGCATGAAGCGCACGCGCGGACGCCCCCTCCCTGCCCGCCGCATGCAGCCGCACGACGCGCTTCTCTTTGGAATTTTCTTTTCCCTCAGCGGCATCGCCATCCTGGCCCTCTTCACGAACCACCGCGCCGCCTTCCTCGCTTTCGCCACCATCGCGATCTACATTTTTGTTTACACCCCGATGAAGCGCATCAGCTCGCTGAACACGCTCGTTGGCGCGATTCCCGGCGCGCTCCCGCCGCTCATCGGCTGGGTCGCCGCGCGTGGAAACTACAACATCGAAGGCTGCCTCCTCTTCGCCACGCTCTGGTTCTGGCAAATGCCCCACTTCTTGGCCATCGCCTGGATGTATAAAGACGACTACGCCGATGGCGGATTCGTGATGCTCACCGCCAACGATCCCGAGGGCCGAACGACATCGCGCCAGGCCATGCTCTACACACTCTTTCTCGTGCCAGTGACCTTGATGCCCTCGATGCTCGGCTTCAACTCACCGCTCTACTTCCTCGGCGCCTTGGCTCTTGGACTGGCTTTCACCGCCTTCGCGCTGCGATTCATCATGCAGCGGAGCCGCAATGCGGCGCGCAATCTTTTCTTCGCCTCCATCATCTACCTGCCGCTGCTCTTGGGCCTTCTCGTTGCAACAAAGAGATGAAAAAACCAACCTCTCGCAACGCGATCGTCATGGCCCTCCTCTGGCTTTTTGCTATTTCCCTCTGCGCACTGGTTCTGATACTCATGAACCTTCGCGGACCAATGATCAGTCCGTGATCCCTTTTTAAAAATAACCAACCAACCATGTCCACAGCAGCCCTTACACACGATTCCCAAGAGCATCACGGCGCACCGCCAGCCACAGCCAAATTCGGCATGATCATGTTCCTGATATCCGAGGGCATGCTCTTCGCCGGACTTCTCGGGGGCTATTTCATCCTCCGCTGGGCGGAAAACGGTTTCCCCTGGCAGGCAAATCACGCCTGGCCGCCGAGCAAGGACATCGCCCACCTCCCGGTTTTCCTCACCACGATCAATACCGTTTTCCTTATCGCGAGCAGTTGCACATTCCACATGGCGGAAGTCGCCGTGCAGAAGGCAAAATCCGGCCTCGGCTGGCTTTTTGTAACGATTGCGCTCGGTTCACTCTTCGTCGGCGTGCAGTGCTACGAATGGTGGCATCTCCACCATGAAGGCCTTTGGTTCAACACCGGCGGTGTTTTTGGTTCGAGCTTTTTTGTGATCACCGGATTCCACGGCCTCCATGTCGTGATCGGCGTTCTTCTCATCGTCTGGTGCTTCCTGCGCCAACTCTTCACCCGCTGCTTCACACCAACCCATCACATCGCCCTGAACAATGTCGCCCTCTACTGGCACTTTGTGGATGTCGTGTGGCTGTTCGTTCTGACGCTGCTCTACTATGTCTGAAATCCCCGCGCGGCCCGGCATACCGCGCATCGGCTGGATCGTGGCATTTCTCGTGGCGGCGGGTCTCATCGGACTCGCCTATGTCAACTTGAAGTCGGTCCGCCCACCCGCCACTGCGTCGAATCTCGAAAAAATCGCCAAGGTTCCCGCGTTCCAGCTTACCGACCAAACCGGAAAGTCCATCACCCTCGAGAATCTTCAGGGAAAAGTCTGGGCCGCAAATTTCATCTTCACCCGCTGCAAAGGCCCCTGCCCGATCACCGTGCTCCGGATGCAGGACCTGAACACCAAGCTCAAAAAAGTGCGCGGCAATGTGGAACTCGTCACCTTCACCGTCGATCCGGAATACGACACGCCTAAGATTCTCAAAGCCTTCAGCGAGCCGCTGGGCGCAGACCCAGCCTCGTGGAAATTTCTCACCGGCACGCCCGATGCCATCCAAAACATCGTCGTCAAAGGTCTCCTGCAACCCATCGCCAAGGAACCCGATGGCACGCCCGCCCACTCCACACGCATCGTCCTGATTGATGGCGACGGCTGGCTCCGTGGATACCAGGACGGACTCGATCCCGAAGCCGTCCAAAAGCTCATGGTGGACATCGGAGAACTCCTGCGCGAAAATCCCTCGGCAAAACAAAAAGCCAAGGATTGAACGCGCATCCGGAAGAAGAAATTTTACCAACCGCTTTGGCTACCTACTCGTAAGCATCCTTGAAAAACCAACCTTCAAAAATGAAACCCATCACCGCTCTGGTCGTTTTCTTTTTTCTCACCCGCCTTCCCGACGCCGCCGCATGCGTAGGCTGCCGCCAACCCGGTTCCGGCGGCCCTGACGAACCCCAAACCGTCACAGCAGGCATCGCCCTCTCCTGGGGGGTCGTTGGCATGCTCGCCATCGTTGGATTGATCGTCGCCGGCCTCACCTACTACATCGCCGACACCTGCCGCAAACTCGACCGCTCGAACAAAATCCCATGAGCGTTTCCGACCTTCCCGCTCTCAATGCGGGCCTCAATGCCATTTCCACCCTCCTCCTCCTCGCAGGGTTCATCTTTATCAAATCCGAGAACAAACTCGCCCACCGCAACTGCATGGTCGGAGCCTTCTCCGTCTCCTGCGTTTTCCTCATCTGCTATGTCCTCCACAAGATTCTGGTCAAAGGCGTCCACACCCCCTTCGGCGGCGAAGGCTTCTGGAAGACCTTCTACTACGGAATGCTCATCTCCCACATCATCCTCGCCATCGTCATCGTGCCCCTCATCCTGGTGACCATGACCCACGCCATCAAAGGCCGCTTCGAAAAACACCGCGCCTGGGCCCGGTGGACATTCCCCCTCTGGTTCTATGTCTCCGTCACCGGTGTGCTCGTTTACTTCATGCTCTACCAGTGGTTCCCCAAAGCCGCTTGATGCCGCTACAGACTTAAAACTTCCCAAAATGAGCACCGCTACGCCACGCCGCCCGATGGGCCTCGAACACCCCGCCGTCCTCGACGCCTTCGCCCACGACAAACGCCGCGACACCCTCGTGCTGGCCATGTATGAGACCCGTCCGTGGACCGGCGACGAAGCGCACATCCTCCAACTTCAGGAAAAACTCAACGCCTACGCCTCCTTCATCCTCGACGGCGAAATGGCCGAGTCATTCCCCCAATTCGTCGGCAAACCGGTCGAAATCCAACTCCGCACCAGCCACCAACCCGACCCCCTCACCCTCGGGTTCCTCAACCAAGCCAAAGACCAACTCTCCCTCCAACAAATCACCATCGAAACCATCCGCATCGACTCAACGGAGGAATTCGAACCCGCCACCGCCGCCTCCAGCCACTCCTGCGGCTGCGGCCACGGTGGCTGCGAATCCTAAAAAAACAAACCGTTAATTGCCAGAGTTGATAACCACCTCAAACGGGATTCCAAACTAACCCGCGCGGCAGCGCGCTTCGTAACTTGGGAGGGTTCATCCTCCGGCATGACCCATTTCTCAGCCGCGCAGCGGCGTTTGAGGGGATCATGAACGTCCCGGTCGTGCTGGCGCAAGGCTTGGCCAGGGCTTTTTTCGCAGGCAGGTGTCTGGCTGTCATTCCATACCTACCGAGATTGATATTTGGGTCAGGCCTGAGGCTGACCCGATGGGTTTCGTTTGGCTGTGCTGCGGAGTAAGGTGGGGCGGGAGAAGAGGCCCTGTCCTTGGCGGGCGAGGTGGATTTGGTAGAAGGTGAAGCCGAGGAGGAGGACGACGGCGGTGATGTAGCTTTCGGGTTCTGGGACGGCTATGATTTCACGATTGTAGGTTCCACTTGTGACTTGAAATGCGTTTGCAATGAAGCTGCTTTCTGTTGTGCCGCTGTAAAAATTGATTTGTTGCAGCTGAGAGGCGCTGAGAACGGGAGTGGTTGCGTTCCCAAAGACAACCTGATCCGAGCCCCCGCCGAGTGTCCCGCTGTATTGCGTGTTCCCTGTCCAGTTGTAGATGGAGAGAAGGGCGTTAGGGTTGTTCCAATTGATGCTGCTAAATTTGATCAGAACGCCGTTGCTGCTTGTGCCGAGGTCGATGGTGGAGTTCGCACTGAGGGTGAGCGCTCCAACATAGCCCTCGTAACCTGCCGCGCCAAAAGCCAAGGTGCCGCCATTGAGGTCAATGCCGGTATTGGTTCCGATGGCATCATCCGCCGTGACGAGCAACGATCCACCGTTGTTCACGACGACATTTCCGGTGCCGCCAAGCGAGTTGGCCGCCGCCGCGCGGACTGTGCCGCTGTTGATTGTCGTGTTGCCGGTGTAGGTGTTCGCGGCCGAGAGCGTGAGCGTGCCGGTGCCGTTTTTGGTCAGGCCGCCGCTACCAGAGATCGAACCGGAGAATGTCGTATCACTGCTGGAGTTGGTGGTGAGTGTTGCACTGCCGAGAACAATAGTTCCAGATCCGGCGATCGACCCAACGGATTCACTATAGTTGTTGAGATTTAAAGATCCGCCACTCATCGAAATGCTCGCGGTGTTTGCAAGGCGGTCAACACCGCCAAGCGTGAGATTGCCGGAGTTGATGTTGATCGTTGTTGCAGCGGCTGTGCCGCTGAGCGTGGTCGTGCCAGAGGTGACAGTGATTGTGCCCGTGCCGAGGTTGGCATTCACTGAGCCCCCTTGCAGGGCGTATGTGCTGGCGGTGAGTGTTCCTGTGCCGGACAGGTTGCCGCTGGTGATCGTGAAGGTGTTGACGGTGTCGTTGAAGGTCGCGGTTTGAAGAGTTCCACCTGCAATCGAGATGCTGCTCGAGCCATCAAAGACATCGTTGGCGCCCATGCGCAAGGTGCCGCTGTTGATGGTCGTTGTGCCCGTGTAGGTATTCGATCCTGCGAGTGTGAGGGAACCTGTTCCCGTGCCTTGGAGGGTAAGATTTTTGCCGATGCCGGAGATGGTGCTGTTGATGGTGATGCCGCCGCTGCCGTTGATGACCACGATGTTTTCGGTGTTTGCCAGCGCCAGCGCCATGGCCTTGTTCGATCCTGAAATCGACTCAATGGTCAGGTTTGAGGAGCTACTGCTTCGCAATACGACATTGTTCACGCTGCTGATGGTGGTTCCGTTTAATGTGAGCGTTCCATTTGCAACGGTGGATGAATTGACAATCGCAAGATTGGAGGTCCTGCCAGATGTCATTTCGATGGCCCCGACGATTTGATTGTTCGCTCCGTTGTTTGTCGCGCCGTTCATATTGATCCCTATGCTGGAGGCACTGTTCGAGTTCGCTCCAAATTGAGCCACTTGCGCTCCAGTGGCGGTTGCGTTGCTGGACCAGTTTGAAGCGCTCAGCCATGTGGAGCTTGAGCTGTTCCAATAAACGGCATTCGCACTGCCTGCCGCATAGTTGAGAGTGAGGACAGTATTGTTTGCCGATATCGAAAATTCGCCAGTTATGCCCGAGATGCTGTTATTGAATAAAAATTTATCGGCGCTGAAACCCGTAATGCTGCCGGAGTTCAGTTTGAGTATGTCCCAACTGTAATTGTTGCCGTTTGAAAAACCCGTTGGAAAACCGCTATTGCCATTGATGGAAATCATGAATGTTGATGCGGATGTCGCGGAGATATCAAAATTGTTGCTCACACTGATCAAATCCCAATCCGCGCCAGCTGTTCCAGTCGCATTGCTCATGGTGAAAGCATAGGTGCCACCGGAGGCGAAGGTGAGCCCGCCCACGGTGAGCGTGCCGGATGTGGAGGAAGTGGCAGGGGCGATCGTGGCACCCGTGCCGATGGAGAGGGATTGTCCGGAGGCCGTGGTGACGGTGCCAAGGCCGTTGAGCGTGGAGCCGTTGCCGAGGGAGTATCCCGAGCTTTTCGCCGTGAGGTCGAGGGTGGCTCCGGAGGAAACGGAAATGGTGGCATTGCTTGCGAGGGTGCCGGGAGACGCCAGAGCGAGACCACCGCTGGATATGTTCACGTTGGTGGATGCCGACGAAGCGCTGAGCGTGGTGGTGCCGCTGGTGACTGTAATGGTTCCCGTGCCGAGGTTGGCATTCACCGTGCCGCCTTGCAGGGCGTAGGCGCTGCCGGTGAGCGTGCCGGAGCCGGCAATCGTGCCGCTGGTGATGGTGACTTGACCTACCGTGTCGCTGTTTGCCCCAAGATTCAGAACACCGCCGGAAACTGTGACAGCAGCCGAATCCGCTAATGTATTTGAAGCGTGCCCGAGAGTGAGCGTGCCGGCACTGATGGTGGTTCCTCCGGTATAGAGGTTCGCATTCGACAAGGTGAGCGTGCCGTTGCCTGCTTTCACAAGTGCGCCGGAAGCCGTATTGTTGGATGTCAGCACCCAGCCGATGTTCATGTTCGCGTTGTCTCCCACGGTGAAAGTCCGCGAGGCATCATTGAGATCCAAGCGAGCGATGCCCACACTGGAATTCGTGAGATTGGCAGTGGCAGAGTTGTTTACTGCGATATTTCCACCAAGCACGAGGGCCTTGGAATTGTTTGAGGTCCCATGATTGTATTCCAATGTTGCATTTCCGAATGTGGTCGTTCCCGTGGTGATTATTCGTCCACCGGTTCCACTTATTGTCGTGGTGCCTCCAGTTAGACTGGAAGCCGCTCCAAGAGTTAGAGTTCCACTGGAGATTGCTATCGTTCCGCCGGATATGCTGAGCGAGTTGATGATCTCTTCTCTGGCAGCAAAATCAACTGCACCACTTAAAACAGAAAGGTTTGCCGTGTTTGCGATCTGGTGGTCACTCGTATTTGCATAGTTGAGCGTTCCTCCGTTGATCAGGATTGTTCCAGAAAGCCGATCGGTGTTGGCTGTGCCATTGAGGCGTAGTGTGCCGGAAGAGATTGTGGTATTGCCCGAGCCACTCATGTTTCCCGCATAGGAGAAAGAATTGGATCTATTCAAGACAAGGTTGGCGTTGTTGATAATGTCGCCGGTTGCCGAAACCTGACCGGTCGTCCCTCCAGCGCCGAGTTGGAGTGTTCCAGCGTTGATCGTGGTTATGCCGCTGTAGGTATTGGCACCGCTGAGCGTCAGAGTGCCGGAGCCGGTTTTGCTCAGGCCGCCACCGGTGCTGCCAATCACAGCAGAGAAAGTCGTGTCTGCATTGTTTGATCCAACGCTAATGGAGTTTGCTCCCAAACTGAGGTCATCCGAGCCGGCCAAGCCGCCGAGATTGTAGGTATTGGTTCCGGCAACTGTGAGTGTCACGGCTTGCGAGCCTGAAGACCCCGTGTTGAGCGTGCTGTTTTGAAGAGCATTGACACTGCCAAGCGCCAGCGTGCCTGCGGAAACCGTGGTATTGCCCGAGTGTGAACTGGCTCCCGTGAGGGACAGAGTGCCGGCGCCAGCCTTGGTCAAGCTCCCGTTGCCCGCCGCCGCAGCGCCGCTGAGGGTTAGGGTCTCGGTGGATGTGGTGACGGAAATCGTGCTCGTCGTGCCATTCGAGAGAGTGAAATTGCGGTCGGTCGATGCGTTGGTCCCGGTGTAGGACAAAACGCCCCCGCCCAGCACCAAATTGCTCGAGGCATTTGAGGAGGCTCCCAAATTGCTGTTCGATCCACCATTCGCGACCGAACTGATGCTTAAAGTGCCCGCGTTGATTGTGGTGGCTCCGGTGTAGGTGTTGGTGCCGCTCAAAACCAGACTTCCTGTGCTGCTTGATGTGGCATTGATGGTTAATCCAGCGCTTCCGCTGGTCGAACTGACCCCACCGAGAGTGTAGGTTCCATTGGCTCCGATTGTGATCGTGCGGGTCGCTGCGCCGAGTGAGACATTGTTGGAAAAAGTGATATTGGCAGTGGAAGTGCCATTACCTGAAGGCACACCCGTGGTGACTGCGCCCAAGGTGAAATTTCCGCCAATCGTGATTCCGCCACCGTATTTGCCTGTGAGATCTCGATTGCTATCCGCAGCGATTGCTCCGCCGTTGATTGTCAGTGTGTTTGAGGCACCTCCGCCCATGGCGTTAACCCCTCCAACAATGATTGTGCCGTTGTTCAGGGTAAAACCACCCACCCAGGCAGCATCTCCGGTTAATTTCAAAATCCCTTGACCTTCTTTGATTATTCCGGTCCCAGCAGATCCAGACCATGGCGTTGAAGCAAAATCCAGAACACCGCTCGAGCCAACATCGAAGGTTCTTACATTTCCACCTGTTCCAAAAGATCCGGTTCCAGTTCCAAAACTAACTAAAACATTTGAATTTACAGTGATGTTTCCCGTTGATGCAGTTCGACCATTCACGGTCGAATTGGCAGTGAAAATCACATTTGTGTTGTTTGTAAAACCAGTTGTGAATGGACCTCCGCTTGAACTTCCCCAGTTTGAATCAGTCCAGTTTCCGGTTACACCGTTAGTGTTCCAATAAAGCTGGGCATTTAGATGCCCAATAGCCCCCCAAAACATCGCCAGCACCCCAATCCATCTCCCCAACCGCAAAGCAGGCGAAGCGGAGGCCGCTGCGCGGCCGTGGCGGGTGGATGGCGAAGCGGGGCGATTCGGGCCGTCGCGGACGACGGCGCGCCCGGCGGCGGAGCCGCAGAGGTCCCGGGGAGCGCGCCCGCCCTCGGGCGCTCCGGCACGCGCCTCGCGGGGCGGTTGTGAAAAAACTGCAGCCGCAGGCTGGTGGCGGGGAGAGGGGCTGGAGTCGAGGGACGAGGGGCGAGGGGCGAGAGCGGGGCCGACGGCGTTCCGGGGAACGGAGCGGTCGGATGGGACGCTGACGGCGAGCGGGGATTCCCTTTTTTCAGCAACGACGGGACGCGCGGGTGTCGCGGGCCGGTGTGTTTTAAATTGGAGCATCTTGTTGGCTGTCCTTGTTCGGTCGGGATCGGCATTTCGATCCTGGTTGGTTTTTTTCCGAAGCGAGATGCAGGGCGCTCCGTGCGAAAAGATTGGACGGGCAGGGCACGGGGCGACAAAGGATGTTTTGTGACAAAATCGTTACCTATGTGACGGAATTGTCACAAAAGAAGGGCCTTGCTCAACCCTCCCACAAACAAATCGTGGCCGCGCGGCATCGTAATCCGGGAGGGCCATCGTCCCGCATGGCCCAAAATTCAGCCGCAACGCGGCGTTTTCAGCGGGTGGATGCGAGGGGGCATCGTAACGGGAATACGGCGCCGCGATGGCGAAGGCTGTCCAATCTTGGGTCAAGCCGGAGGTCGACCCTCCCAGCAACAACACGCTGCCGCGCGGCTGCTGAAAACTCAACCCCCCGCATCCGCCAGACGCCGCTTAAAACTTAATTCTTAAACTTAAAACTTCAAAAATGTATCGCGTGACCCTGCGAGGCGTGGGCGGCCTCGTGGACGGCTTCACTCAGCGTCGGATGCGCGTGGATCGTGGCGGTGATTTCCTCGTAGGTCGCCTCCATGTTGATCGCGAGTCCGAGCTCAGCAATCATCTCTGTGGCGTCCGCGCCAATGATGTGCGCGCCGAGGATTTCGCCGTGTTTCTCGCCGACGAGGAGTTTCACAAATCCCTCGCTCTCGCCGACCGCGAGCGCCTTGCCGCTGGCCATGAACGGGAACTTGCCAACCTTGAATTTGAGTTCCTTCTCGACCGCCGCGCGCTCGGTGAGGCCGACGCTGGCGACTTGCGGTTGGCAATAGGTGCAACCGGGGAAGACAGTGACTTTTTTCGGCTTCTTGCCGGCGAACATTCCCTCCACGCACTGGACGGCTTCGTAGCTGGCCACATGGGCGAGCCATGGCGGTCCGATGATGTCGCCCGCGCCGTAGATGCCTTTGACGCTGGTTTCGTAGGTGTCGTTGGTTTTGAGGTAACCCTTGGCATCGACTTCGAGCTTCACGCCTTTTGGCATGAGGGGCGAAACACCGATCGCCACCAGCGCGATATCGGCCTCGAGCGTCTCCGTTGCCTTTCCGCTCACCGTAAGGCGGACGCCTTTGTTTGTCGTCTCGGCTTTATCGACCTTCGTGCCGGTGAGGAGCTTGATGCCTTGCTTGGCGAGGGATTTTTCCAAGGCCTGGCTCACCTCGGTGTCCTCGACGGGGAGGATGTTCGGCATCATTTCCACGACAGTGACCTTGCTGCCAAAGGCGTTGAAGAAATACGCAAACTCGATGCCGATGGCACCCGCTCCGATGATGATGATTTCCTTCGGCTGCTTCTCCAAAACCATGGCTTGGCGGCTGCCGATGACGCTTTTGCCGTTGAACGGAAAGCCCGGCATCTCGCGGCTCACGACGCCTGTGGCAATGAGAATTTTCCCCGTTTTGTGCTCGGATTTTTTGCCGTCCTTGTCGATGACCTCCACGACTCCAGCCTTCGGAATCGAGGCCTCGCCACGGATGTAGTCGATCTTGTTTTTCTTAAAGAGCATCTCGATGCCGCCAGCGAGGCGGTCGGCAACCTTGCGGCTGCGGCCGATCACTTTGTCCCACTCGTAGGAGAGGCCTTCCACTTTCAAACCAAAGTCACCGGCGTGGTGCTTGATCGTCTGATAAACCTCGGCGTTTTTGAGGAGCGACTTCGTGGGAATGCAGCCCCAGTTCAGACAGGTGCCACCGGCGCGGTCCATTTCAACCACCGCCACTTTTTTTCCAAGTTGTCCCGCGCGGATCGCACCCACATAGCCTGCAGGTCCGCCGCCCACCACGATCAAATCATAATCAGCCATAGTTTTTAAAAAATCTGAAACTGCATCCTGATGGGATTCCGCCGTGGTTGCAAACCCAATGCAGGGCTTTTTTGCAATTGACTTGCATGACAGGGGAGAGGCAATTTCCACCCTGATGAACAGACTGATTCTTGCCGCCGTCTTTTTGGCGTGGTCGACCTTTGCACAAGCCGAACCGCTGCGCGTGGCCTCGCTCAGCACCGTGATGGCCGATCTGGCCCGCGACATCGGTGCCGAGCGCGTGGAGGTGACCGAGATCGTCAAACCGGGAGTCGATCCCCACATTTACGAACCCACGCCGGGGGATCGCAAAACCATCGCCAAATCCCAAATCCTCCTCGCCAGCGGCCTCGGGTTTGAAGGCTATCTCGACAAGCTGCGCCCGAGTCTGGAAAAGGCCGGCGTCCGCCTCGTGGTCGGGGGGGATGTCGTCAAACCGATCGAAGCCGCATGCGAGGGGCACGAGGATCACGACCACGCGCACAGCCATGGTTCGACCGATCCCCACTGGTGGCACAGCATTTCGAATGTCCAAGCGGTGGCGGCGCAAATCTGCGAGGCCTTCGTCGCTGCCGATCCCGCAGGCCAGACCGCCTACGAGGCGAATGCCAAGATTCTCCAAACACGCCTCGCCGCCCTCTCCAAATGGGTCCGCCTCCAACTCGCCACGCTTCCCAAAGCGAACCGCGTGCTCGTCACCTCCCACGATGCGCTGGGATATTTTGCGAAAGAGAACGGCTTCGAGATTTTCGCCGTGCAGGGCATTTCGACATCCGACCAACCCTCCTCTCAAAAAGTTCAACGCCTCATCGAGGAAATCAAAGCCCGCAAGGTCAAAGCCATCTTCGCCGAGAATATCGAGAATCCCAAAGTGCTCGAACAAATCACAAACGAGACCGGCGCGAAACCCGGCGGCGTGCTTTATGCCGATGGACTCGGAAACGGGGCGGCCTCGACTTACGATGGCATGATGAAAAGCAATGTCTCGACCATCGTGGAGGCGCTGAAATAAGCCGTGCGCGGGTTTCCTCTCCTGCGACTGTTTTTGGTGGCCGCCGGCCTCTCGCTGCTTGGCGTGCCGGTGTGGATCCTCACACGGCCTGCACCGTCCGCGCCGCCTCCAGCTTCCGCGCCGATCGAGCCTGAAAAAACGGCCATCTACGAAGTGCTTCTCACAGCCTCCGCTCCGGCCCGCCTGGCCGTGCGCGCCGCCAACCAGCCCACCGTGGAATCCGCAGGCCCCGCGACATCACTCCCGGCCTCTTTCACGATGAACGCCGCCGAGCCGGAGGACCTCGCCGTTTTTGGAAATTTCGAC
>JBJTGE010000024.1:0-3207 GCA_046093785.1 Spartobacteria bacterium | reverse complement strand
TATATCCTCGAAAAAACGTTGGATGACACTCAAGACTTTCGAGAGCGATGTGCCTCCTTTAAAAATGAAATGATCTTTTGCTTCTGGCAGCTCAAAAAGGTGCCGCAATGTCCAACATACCCAGAAATCCTTTTCGATCATTTCGGCCACCATGCCCGTATTCCTCTGCGCTTCGAGGAACAGAGCCTTGCGATCAGGGGCGCTCAAGCCAATGACTGTTTGTTCATTCATTTCTTTGCAACCTCTAGGAATACCGGACGCATCCACGCCGGCACATAACGCAAATCCTCAAGCAACTCCTGCTTGGCTTCCGCTGAAAGCGCATGCTGGAGTTGACGGATTTTGTCTGGATTTATCTGCTTTTTCCCAAGACTCCTCAAGGCTTCAGCTACCCGCCCACTGGCCCGCCGTGCCAATGCAACCATCTTCGAGGAGCGACGCTGCAAGCGAGCGCTGCCGCTCCCTCCGAGCGAAACCACGCGTGAGCGACCAGATACCCCATAACTTGAGCGGGCCGGCACCTGGGTGCTTAGTCCCAGCGAATTGGCAGACTCGGCACCGGATGGCAGGAGGGTTAATCCGTCGCGGCGCGCGATGGCCGCAAGAACAGCGTCAGGCCCGGCTCCAATAGTGCCAAGAATGGGATGCGGCCTCGGTATTTCATACACGCCCCGTCGAACCCGCCGGATCATGCCTGCCTTGACCAAACGGCTCAAAACCATACCGACCGACCGTAGGTCTCCGATATCAGCGAAATCCGATGGAGTAAATGCCCCACCCCACCGACGCTTCGCCATCCGGACGCGCCCAAGGACCAAATCCGAGGTTTTTCCATAAGCAGTATCTCGACTCATAATGTTGAAAATATGTGCTTATTATTTCAACATGTCAAGGTCTTGAAGGGCAGACCGCCTCAGAAGTTTTGACTCCGAGAGCAGTTGGCAAGCTGAAGCAAAATAAGGTTGTTGACTCAAAAATCATGACGCCGGCAATGGACGATGCTCAATCGTTAAATGGAGACGATAAAACACGCGAGCCATGAAAAAATTGCACAGCGGGAAAAACTGAAAACCGCTGACTGATCATTAGCGAGGCGTGATCGGCAAGTCACTCCGACACGAACAAGGGACCGGCAGCCAAACAGAATGGCAAAACACGATTGACGTATTGATCACCTTAATTGCATATGATCACTTTCGCTCACTCCTAACCTATGAAAACCTACCGCCTCAACCGTCTCTTCAACTCCAAATCCGGTCGCTGCTTTGATGTCGCGATCGATCACGGCTTTTTCAACCAACCGGGCTTTCTGACAGGAATCGAGGACATGGCGAAGGCGGTGGAAACTGTCGTCAAAGCCGCTCCGGATGCGGTTCAGCTCACGACCGGTCAGGCGCGCCATTTGCAAAAAATCCCAGGTCGTCAGAAGCCTTCGCTCGTTCTCCGCACGGATGTGGCCAATGTCTATGGCCGCGAGTTGCCCGTCGAGGCGCTGAGCGCAATGATTGAAGAACCGAGTCTTCAGGCTGTTCGACTCGATGCCGCCTGCATGTGCGTGAATCTTTTTCAGATTCCGGGAGCGCCGGGAGTCACCAATCAGTGCATTGAAAACATCTGCGCGCTGAAACTCGAGAGTGACCACTATGGCATGCCCATGATGGTGGAGCCTCTCGTCTTCCGCCCGAACAGCGAGGCAGGCGGCTATATGGTGGATGGCGATCTCGTGAAAATCCAACACCTCGTCCGGCAGGCGGTGGAACTCGGCGCGGATGTCATCAAGGCCGATCCGACCGACGATGTTTCGATCTACCACAAAGTCGTTGAAGCCGCTGGAGGCATTCCTGTTCTGGTTCGCGGAGGCGGCAAGGCGCCGGATGCGGAGATTTTGGCACGCACCGAAGCGCTCATGCAGCAGGGCGTTTCCGGCATCGTGTATGGCCGAAATGTGGTTCAACACCCGAATCCCGCCGGCATGGTGGCCGCTCTGATGGCTATCGTCCACGATGGAGCCACAGCAACCGAAGCCGCAAAATTTTTGAAATAAAAACATGAGCAACACGACTCGCATCGGAATCATTGGTGGCGGTCTCATGGGCCGCGAGGTGGCCAGCGCGCTCTCCCGCTGGTTTGTTTTGGAAAATTTTCCTGTCCATGCGGAACTCACCGCTGTCTGCGACTTGGCGGAGAAGCAACGCGAGTGGTTCCGCCGGATTCCTTCGGTGAAGCTTCTCACCGCCGACTATCACGAACTTCTGGCCAGCCCGGATGTCGATGTCGTCTATGTCGCCGTGCCGCACAACATGCACGAAACGATTTATCTCGATGTGCTCAAGGCCGGAAAAGACCTGCTCGCCGAGAAGCCTTTTGGCATCGACCTGAAAGCCGCCCGCGCGATTGCGGATGCGGCGAAATCCAGCGGCCGTTTTGTGCGTTGCAGCTCGGAGTTCCCCTTCCTGCCGGGCGCACAGCGGGCCTATCAAATCGCCCGCGAAGGCAAGCTGGGAAAGGTTTTGGAAATCCACTCGGGCTTCCATCACAGCAGCGACCTCGATCCCACCAAGCCCGCCAACTGGAAGCGCCAGGTTAAAACCTGCGGCGAAATCGGAGTGATGGGCGACCTCGGCATGCACGCCGTTCATGTGCCATTCCGCCTCGGTTGGAATCCCAAGCGCGTCTATGCGCAATTGCAGAAAATCTACCACGAGCGCCCAGATGGCAAAGGCGGCATGGCCGCCTGCGACACCTGGGACAACGCGATGCTGCACACCGAAGTGGAGATTGACGGCAGCGAGGTCCCGGTTCGCTTCGAAATGAAGCGCCTTGCCCCGAGCGAGACGAACACATGGTTCTTTGAAATCCTCGGAACCGATGGTGGCGTGAAATTCAGCACCAAGGAGCCCAAGACCCTCTGGACTTTCCAGCGCGGCAAGGAACAACTCTGGCAAAAGACCGATCTCGGTTTCAACGGCCCGTTCCCGACCATCACTGGCGGCATCTTCGAGCCCGGCTTCCCGGATTGCTTCCTGCAAATGTGGGCGGCCTACATCGCCGAACGCGCCGGAAAGCTGGATGGCCGCTTCGGGTGCGTGACTCCCGAGGAAGCAGTTCGCAGCCACGAACTCTTCGAGGCCGCGCTAAAATCCCAGGAAACCAAAACCGCCGTTACTCTCTAAATCCCCCACCCTGTGAAAACCACGCTCGTTCACG
>JBJTGE010000023.1:0-10722 GCA_046093785.1 Spartobacteria bacterium | reverse complement strand
GTCACAGACAGCCGCTACAAAATCCAATCTCGCCGACCCATTCCATGCCCGCAAACCATCCCCGCTGACCAATGGACAAATGGCAATAAGTCCATTGATTGATTTGCCCTCGGATTGGCTATGCAAAACCACGCCCCATTCCAAGCGCCTTCATTTCACGGGAGCTGTGTCTTTTCAAAAGATCAAAGTCAAAGGGGTCAGGCATTAATTATTGACATTTAAATCTGCACTTGGGATGTGCGACAGGCCGAGGAGGACCTCGGTGGTTCCGCTGCAAATGAAAACGGCAGTCACAGACAGCCGCTACAAAATCCAATCTCGCCGACCCATTCCATGCCCGAAAACCAACCCTGCCGACATATTGACAAATGGCAAGAAGTCCATATGTCATTCAACGGATCAATCCCTGAGTTCAAGCGTTCAACTCAGGCAGGAGTCAGTCCAGCGTGGCTGCTTGACATTGTTTCATTTTAAGGCAACATAAGTGCCGTGCTTGTCATTGATTTTTTCGTTTCTCCGGACGGGAATTCACCCGTGGTGGAATATCTTGATGGTCTCAATGGCAAGCAGGCAGCCAAGGTGCTGTGGAATCTTTCCGCAATAAAACTGACCCACCCGGCGCCTTCGGTTTACCTGAAAAAGATGGTGGCGACGGACGATCTTTAGGAGCTGCGTGTGATCTTTGCAGGAAACATATTGCGCCTGTTGGGGTGGCGGGATGGCACGGACAAGCTGGTCTTGGCCCACGGCTTCACCAAAAAGACGGAGAAGACCCCGTTGCAGGAAATTCGAACAACCGAAACCCGAAAGAAAATTTATGAAAACAAAGAAACCTGATGACTTGGACCGCTACATCGCTCAGCGAAAGACGAAGGATGCGGAGTTCGCGGCCGCCTACGACAGTGAGCAGGCGGAGTGGGAGATCGGGCAACTTTTGTCAAAGTCCCGCGAGAGCGCTGGTCTCACACAAGAGGCATTGGCCCAAAAAATAGGCTCCACGCGCAGTGCAATCTGCCGCTACGAAAGGCATCCGGCGAACCTCACACTCTCCACACTGGAAAAAGTCGCCCGCGCCACCGGGCGGCGTCTGGTCGTGAAATTTGCTTGAGCGAAGTGCGGCGGGCTTGAGTCGCGCTTGCGGAATGATCCTGGCTGAATATCTGCAGACGATTTTCATCGCGAAGAAGCCGCCGGAGGGTGGTTGGCCGGAGAAATTCGCTGTGATCACTGCCTGCAATCCGATGAGCAGCGGCCAGCGAGATGAGGATGCAGCTTCCACTATTGGCTTGAGAAAGCACATCTCCCGGAGTGGTCATAAGCGTCATCGGGTGACTGGTGCCTCTCCTGACTGGAGACATCAGGAGGCGGGTTTTGCGGTGTGGAACCTGACGCTGGAGGACGCTGTGGCGATCGGGCGGGAGTTTCGGCAGAGGGCTGTTTTCTGGGTGGAAGGCGGCGGGATCGAGGTGGTGAGCTGTGAAAACGGGGAGCGGAAATTTGTTGGGAAATGGGAGGAGCGGTTTCGCCTGTGGTCGGACAAGCCTGGTTACCGCATCTATGTGATCCGGCTTGAATCGGAGGTGAGGAAGGCGAAGCGGTTCCGCGAGGCGAATCCCCTGGCCTCTGAGGATGCCGAGTGCCTGTATGTGGGGATGACTGCCTGCAGCGCCGAGGAGCGTTTCAACCAGCACAAGCATGGATACAAAGCCTGTTCATTTGTCAGAAGGTATGGACTTTCACTCTTCACGGAGTTGTTTCCCCAGCCCGACCTTTTGCCCGTAAAAGCCGCCCGCCGACTCGAAACCGAACATGCCGAGAGCTTGCGCAAGCAAGGCTATGCTGTATGGCAGAGGTAGCGGTAAAGGAGGACTCTTTATTCTCACATGAACCGACTCGCTGTCTTCGTTCTATTTTTCATCCTGGCGTGGTTTGTTCCTGCCTGGCCGTTGCTGTTGGTAATCGGCGTCATTTGGTTGATAGCGAAGTTGCAGTCAGGAGGAGGCAAGGAACCGCCACCGGACGAGGGTGGCGAGGATCGGCCTGAACCGCCTCCCTCTGACGGCGGCGCTGAGCGATGGACACCCTTTCAAAGGTCGGCGCGGAGGGAGTCTAAATCGTTTTTTCGCGGAACGAAAAGGTGAGAGCGAGGCTCCAAGGTATGCGCGTCTCTATACCGAGAGAGATTGCATGGCTGGGACGAGGTTTTTTGTGATCGATGCCATAGCTTCGAAGTCGAGCGTTTCCACGGTGTCGGTGTGCTTGTGGTAGTTCGGATTCCGGAACAGGGCGGTGTCTGTGAGCATGATCGCGGGGAAGCCCTCGTCCCAGTAGCAGAGGTGATCGGATAGTCGCATCTCGGGCATGACGAGAGGAAGAGTGGGAATCGGGTGTCTGGAGAATGCGGCATCGAAGCGGGCGAGAAATTGAGTTGATTGCTCGTCACCGACAACGGCGATGTAGTTGCCAACGGTTGGATCGATGCCACGGGAGCGCGTGAAAGTCAGTGTCTCCTCTGGCATCCCATAAAGAGTGGGCAATTCCTGCGAGCCGGGTTCGTTCGTGTAATACCCGAGGCTTTCGAGGCAGATCATGCCTTGGAGATTGTCCCCGTTTTTCCGGCAGGATGCGGCGTGGACGCGGCTACCCATCGACTCGTTGAGGAAGTGGGGCGGTTCCTCGTTCGTGTAGGCGACGAAGCGGATGTTGCGCGGGGGATTCTCGGACTTCGTGAGCAGTCGCGCGGTTTCGAGCAGGATGGCCACGGCCGAGATGTTGTCGTCTGCGCCAAATGTTCCGGGCGCGGAATCGTAGTGCGCACCCAAAATCCAGTGTGGTTCCTGGAGTCCGCAAAAGTCGCGAACCACGGCTTCGAGATTGTGGCAATCGATGCCCTCGACGCGGAAGGTCTGGCGTGAAACCAACAACCCCAAGCGTGAAAGAAACTCCTCGATAAAATCAGCAGCCCGCGAAAGGCCACTGGGATTATTGTAAAGATTGCGCTCTTCGAGGGAGAGTGTTTCGGTGATTTGGAAGAGGCGTCGTGTGAGATCGCCGGGTTGTCCGGGAGGCAATTTATTCATCGAAAAAAGCTATCCAAAAACGGGTGCTGGTAACATGAAAAACAAGGCCTTTTTTGTGGGTAAAAAATCGAGGTTGACATGTCACTCAAAATCGCCGCCGAGCATGATAGAATCTGGCCTGAAAGGCTTTTCACTAATGCAGGAAATGGTAGGATTTCAGCATGAGGATTCTCACCAAAATCGGCTTCTATTCGATCATCAAAAAACGCTCGCATCTCAACCCGGATGGGCCAGCGGTTTTCAACATTCGTGGCCGTGACAAAGACGATCTCAAGCGCTTCGCTGAACTCGTTTCCGCCGACTTGGCGAAGCGTCCCGTGGTGCATGAATACGAGCACAGCGACTACCCGTATCGCGTGTATCTGAACACCCAGGAGGAGATGGATGCAGCGATGGCGAAGCTCTCAGCCCTGATCGACTACGGCAACTTCAAGGACACGATCAAGGCGACGCCCCATCAAAAGCCGAGGCTCGAACCCTGCGAGGAATTTTGGAGCCTGCTCTACAATGCCCATTTTTTCCACCGCCCGCGAAGACAGTGAGCCGGGAAGAAACTATTCGTTAGCTTTGGCTCGATAAACCGTGTGCTGGATTCGATCGGAGGGGCAGTGTAGTTTCGGCGCATTCATGAAGAACGGACGGAATAAGCGGTTTTATCGGTCGAAGAAGTTTTGGTTTGTTGCGGTGGTTTTTGTTGTGGTGGTTGGAATGGGGCAGGGGCCTTTTTGTTCGTTTGTTGCGCGGCAGGTGTTGGAGCGGGGGATGGAACGGCAGGGGTTGGTTTTTCGCGCGGATTCGGTGCGAGCGGGGCTGTTTGCACCGGTGTTGATCGAGGGTGTTTCGATACGGGAATCCCAGAAACAGCGCGGAGGGGTGCTGGTTCATGTCGAGCGGATGGAGTTCGTCTGGAGCGGACCGGGGCGGATTTTTTCGGGGTGGAGGCACTGGCTGCATTCGGTGTCGCTCGATGGAATGAATGTGGTGCTGGATATGCGGCAATCGGCGTCGCCTGTTTCGCGGGTGGAGCCGGGTTTGGAAGATGCCGTTGGCGTGATGGGGTTGATTGCTCCCGGGGGGGCTTGGCCCTCTTTGATCCAAATTCGAAATGGATCGGCGGAGGTTCTGGGTGAGAATTTTCGCCATGTCTTCGATGGCTTGGATCTTTCCCTGAATGCCGGCGCGCATGGGCGGCTTCGCCTTGAGTCGCTCACGGTGCAGGCGGGAAAGTTCAACAAGGTGTTCGGTCCCTTTACGGCTCCGACAACTTGGGAGCAGGGAAATGCCGGTCTCGCGGGCTTGGATTTGCTGCCCGGAGTAACAATAAGCGATCTGGCGCTGCGGTTGGGTGCGATGTCGGGACCTTCGTTGTCCTTCAGCGCCCGCGTCTTTGGAGGCGCTCTGAGGGGGGATGTGAACTTGAGCAATGGCCCTCGGGGCAAGGTGTGGGATGTTGCGGCTTTTGGATCCAATATTGCGGTGGATGACATCCCGGCCTTGCTGGACTTGACTGGCAAGGCGAAGGGAACTCTGGCAGAGGGGCGCTTCACCTTCCGAGGCGATTCGGCGCGTCCGGTCGATGCCGAGGCTTCGCTGCGCGTGCTGGCCAAGGATTTTCGCTGGAATGACCGGGGCTGGGAATCACTCGAAATAGGAGCCAGCCTGATTCATCGGCGTCTTTTGATTTCGAATTTCGATCTTCGGCAAAAAGAGAACAAGGTGACGATGAACGGCGAGATTTCGCTCGCCGAGGGATGGTCCAAGATTTCGGAATCGCCATTTCTGGCGAATGTGAGGGCGAACATCCAGGAACTGGATTCGCTGGCCGGGCTTCTCGGGGGTTCGCTCGGAAAGACATCCGGTCAACTCACTGCGGAAGGCTCCGTGAGCGGGCGTCCGGGGTCCTTGGATGGATTTTTTGGGATTCGCGCAAATGGCATTGTCGTGCAATCGGTGCCGGTCGAGCGGATGAACCTGGAGATTCTTTTCCGAAAAAAACAAGTCGATCTGGTGCGTTGCGAAATGCTTTCGGGCAAGGATGCCTTGAATGCCAAAGGCACGGTGGAACTCGCCGCGCCGCATGCCTACTCTGCCGAATTGAATGCAGGCCTTGCGGAAGTCGCCACTTATCTTCGGCCGTTTTATGCCAAGGGCGACGGAGCGGTGTCGGGGGGCGCGATGGGAATTCGTTGGAAAGGCAAGGGCTCGGAGGTTGCCCACTCCGGTGAATTTGATGTCGATCTCTCCAAATTCGTCTCCTCCTACACGCCGGCCGGATTGACCGGTCACTTCGTCGGGTTCTACTCGCCGGAGAGTTTGTATTTTTCCGAACTTGATCTGGAGAACGGGAACTCGCACCTGCAAACGACGGCGACTCTGACATCCACCGGATTGACCCTCGAGGGACTGGAATTGACAGGCGCAGGGAAGCCATTGCTTTCGGGGTCGGTTTTTTTGCCTGTGAATGCCCTGTCCATTTTGCGCGGTTCGGACTGGAAGACGGCGGTGGTGCAGAGCGGGGACATGTATCTCCGGGCGAATACGCCGCGTGAAATCGACCTGCGGGATCTCCTGCGCCTGGCAGGGCAGGACTGGCCTTTACGCGGTTTCGTGAAAATGCAGTTGGAGGCCTCCGGGCCGCCATCGAAGCCGGATTTCAATGCGTTCATCAAGGGTCGCGATGTAGCTTTCGGTGGAGGAAATGTTCCGGCTTCCGCTGTTGAGGTGGATCTCAAAACCAGCGGCGGCGCGGCAAGCCTCTCCGGAAAAGTGGAGTCTGGAGGCATGGCACCTCTGATCCTGAAGGCTTCCTTTCCTCTGGGGCTTTCGCAGGCCGAGGATGGCGCTTTGCGTTGGTTCCATGCGGACGCTCCCTTTGAGGCAGATATCGAAATGCCTCGGCTTGATCTGGCTTTGGCGCGCCCGATTCTTCCTTTTCTGCACAACCTTCGCGGCGAGATTTCAGGTTTCGCCAAGATCAGCAACTCGGCCGACTCGCTCAAAATCTCCGGCGAGGCGGAGGTGCGTTCGACGAGTTTCGGTTTCGATGGACTTGCGGCAGGGGTTGAGGGCCTGCATGGCAAGGTTGGTGTCGTTGACGGGTCGCTTCTTTTTGAAAACATCGAGGGGGAGGTCGGGGCGGGGCGCTTCGCGATGGACGGACGTTGTGAGTTTCCGCAGTCATGGAAACCAAAATGGAGCCTGCGCTGGCGTGCGGACCGCGTTCCGCTGGCCAGTCATCCCGCGCTTTCCTTGCTGGCCACCGGCGAACTTGCTGCGGTGGGCGATGAAGAAGGCGGTGTGCTCACCGGGGATATCGGCTTTCAGGGTTCGCTGATCCATGGCGCTCTCTCGCTTCGTCCGCTTCTCTCGCAGAAAACGGCATTCGTTCCAGACTTCCCGGGTGCGGCGCGCATTCTCTCCAAGTTGGCTCCGTCCGCCGATTGGCTTCTGGATGTGAAGATCGATGGTGGTGAGGGCTTGGAAGTGCGTGGGGGAAAATTCAGCGCCTTCCTCACGCCGGATTTGCGTTTGATTGGAACCGCAGGCCAGCCTTTGCCGGTGGGTCGTGTGGCTTTGAATGGCGTCGAAGCGGGCGGGTTTTTCATCGAGTCCGGCGAGTTGTTTTTTCTGCCCGATCAGCCTTGGGATCCTTTTCTGCTCGTCGAGGGTGAGGGTTGGTTTGCGGACCGATTGATCCATGCGTTTGCCTTCGGCCCCTTGAGCGAGTGCAAGTGGATATTGTCTTCGGAGGGCGACCCCGGGCAATCGCCGCAGGATCTTTTTCTGGCGGTTGAAAAAGGCTCCGCACCGCTTGCATTCGATGGTGTTGGGCCAGTTGATGTGCGGGTTCATTCGAATCCCCACGACTCGTCGCTGCAGGTCGTGAGCACGCGAATCGAGGAGGATTCCGTTTGGAGCAACGGCATGAAGTTCAGCGAAAGTCTCGACCTGGCCCCGGGGGCTGGAATTTTTCCGATCGATTCCTTCCGCTCGGGTTTCGAGTGGCGTCTGGCGCCGGTTTTTTAAACGACTCTCAATGCGTGCCGCAGATCAACTCCAGAAAGCGGTGCCCCGAGTCGGTCAGGCGGGGTGAGCCCTTGGAGCCTGCGATGATGCCTCGCGTGGCCGCATGGTAGGCGTAGGGAGTCTCTTTCACCCATTCCAGACGCGGTTCCATGGGGGGCTGGTTTGCCGCGACGGCTTTCACCGGGACGCCATATTGCGTGAAGGAAACCGTCCATCCCCTCGGCGAGGCTGGTTCCCCGTCGGGAACGATCCAGGGATAATTGCGAATGATCGAGAGGTTGGGGGAGTTTGGGATGGTGATCTGGTAGGCCGCCTCTTGATTGCGGATGTGGTCTTTCAGGCTGAATGCAGGATTTTTGGCGGATTCCAAAAGAATAGCCGCCGGCTCCATGCCGACGAGATTGTATCCGTGGTAGATGCCGTGTTTGTTCGGCGAGCCTGAAAAATAGCGGTTATACCAGTCTTCGAAGTCCTCATTGAGAAGGACGGCGATTTCGAGGTGAAGGTGGGCCCGCTCGCGGTTGATGCCTGCGCCGGTGAATCCCATCCGGCCTATGACATCACCTTGCGCGACTTGCTGTCCTGTTTGTGCCGATATGGTGCCGAGGTGCGCGTAGAGCGTGTAAATCGGGCTGTCGTCGATGTTGTGGCGAATCACGACATAGCGTCCGTAGTTCGAGGCACCAGCTTCGTGGCTCACATGGACGACGGTTCCTGCCGCGCAGGATTTCACCTCATCGAGCGGGTTGCCCGAGGCATCGCGGCGCACGGGGGCTATGTCGATGCCCTCGTGGAGTGTGTTGTAAACGACCTCCGCGCCCACCCGCTGGGGTCCGCGCACATAGCCGTAGGATCCGCCTTCCCAGGGCTTCGTCTCGACGCCCTCGAAGTTCCGGTCCACATACATGTAGAAATTTTCAGGCCTGCCTTCGAGAAGCGCCTTGTTTTCTGTGGGCCAATCGAAGACGGCGGCATGAAGCGAAGGCGCGGCAGCGAGGAGGACAAGGAAAAGACGCGGGGTCATGGCTGGGTGTGGTCTTTTGCCGGACGGCGTGGTTTTTTTCCGAACTCGGATTCCCTGCCGATAACCGGGAATTGTTTTTCCAGCAGGAGAATTTCCTCCGGCAGAATGCCTCCTGGGACATAGAGAATGCCATCATTGACAGCGGCGTTGATTTTCATGTTCGCCACGATGCGGCCGTTGATCATGACAATGGCTGTGCGGCCTTTTTCCTCGACGGTGAATTGTTGAAGTTTGTTGGTGCCATGGGCATCCAGGCGGAAATAGGCGCCGGCCTGGCCATCATTTCCCGGAAAGGGGAAAAAGGCTTTGATGTCGCGCTCGCTCGTGACCGGCACATTGCGCATGAAAATTTTCACAGGCGGGTTGTTGAGTTGAATCTCGCTGGAAAAGGAAGGCCCATCGCTCGCGCTGCCCTCGCCATGCAAGCGAATCGTGAGGGGAGGGGATTTTTTGCCTCCTGCAAACAGGGGGCTTGGAATCAAAGTCGCCAGGAGAATCAATAAAAGACCGAGTGTTTTCATAGAGGCATGTCATCCCGCCACGGGCGGCGAGAGCCTATGCGGATTGATAGGATTTGCAACTGCGGGCTTGCTTGTTTATGGATGAACCCATGACGCGCTTCGCTGCTCTCCTCCTCTTTGCCTCCATGGTCTTTGCCGACGCCCAGGATGGATCTTCTCCCTTCGCCGAGACACCTCCTGACGAGTCCACACCTTTTTTTGTCTCGGGTGGATTGAAGGCGGAGGAGGTTCTGGCAACGGAAGTCCGGAACTCGCCTTCGACCGGTTATCCCCGGGTCAAAAAAGGCCCTGACTCGACCTTTGCGCAAATCGGCGGTTTCTTCACCGGCTTGATTCCTGCGATCCGCCTCGGTGGTCCTCAAGCGCCCACCGAGACAGCGTCCCTCGTCGTCACTCCGCAAGACCCGGTTTTGAAGGATCAGCGCGAACTGGATGTCACCTACTCGGTTCGCAACAACTCGAGCGAGATGACGAGGTTGGAATTCCCCACTACGCAGCACATCGATATCGTGGCAAGAAACTCCTCTGGCGGCGTGGTCGAGCGCTGGTCGGATGATCGTGGCTTTCAAAAAGAGGAGGGGATCGTGGTCATCAATCCCCGCGAGCGCATCGAGTATCGGGAAAAAATTTCCACGCGCGAGTTGCGGGCCGGGCAGGCCTACACAGTCGAGGCGTCTTTGAAAACCCAGCCCGACCAATCCATCAGCCAGCCTGTGAATCCCCGTTAGTTCCTCCTTGCAGTGAAACGCACCCTCCCCATGGTTCTGGCTTTTTTGCTGATCGCCCCGCTCTGCGCGTCGGCCCAGCAGCAGGAAAAAACGCTCATGGATCGCATTCAGCGCCCCGACATGCAGCAGGGAAGCCCGCTGCAATCCAAGTCCTACGAAGGCACCTCGAATCTCAAAATCAAAAGTGCCGCCGCCTCCTCTAAAACCTACGGGGTTGCCGGGTCCGCGAATCTCAAGGAATTCCAGGGTTCGCGCTCTTTTCTCGGCATAAAAAATCCCTGGTTCGGCGAGCGCACCTACGACGCCAAGACAGCCTCCTTGACTTCGCAGGGTGGGAGCGACCTCACCAAATCCTATCGCGTCAAACAAGCCGCCGTGTCGCCATATTCCGCATCAACCCGCAGTGCGAACCCGTCAAAGCCGGAGGTTCCCTTGAAGCCTTTCCTCGTCCAAGGCGAGGCGCAAGGGGCCATGCAGCAAATCTCCGACAAGGTGAAAAAAGAAATGACCATTGACGATGTGCGCGAGTTGCTGAACAAACCCCGTTGATTTTTAACTTTCATGTCCGATATCGATTTTCTCACCCGCGGTGCCGCCAAAGTCCTCAGCCTTGAAGAACTCGAGGCAAAACTGAAACTCGGCCGCCCTCTCCGAGTCAAACTGGGCGTCGATCCCACCGCGCCGGATATCCACCTCGGCCACAGCATTGCGCTTTCGAAGCTGAGGGATTTCCAGGATGCCGGCCACGATGCCATCCTTATCATCGGCGATTTCACCGCAATGATCGGAGACCCCAGCGGGCGCTCGGTGACGCGTCCGCAATTGACCCACGACCAGGTCATGTCGAATGCGAAGAGTTTTCAGGAACAGGCCTTCAAAATCCTCGACCGCGAGCGCGCGAAGATTGTTTTCAACGGCGAGTGGTTCGAAGGCATGAGTTTCGAGGAGGTCATCAAACTGAACAGCCGCGTCACCTTGCAGCAAATGCTCGTGCGCGAGGATTTCCGCGACCGTCTCGACAAGGGAATCCCGATCCGCGCCCATGAAATCCAGTATCCGATCATGCAGGGCTGGGACTCCGTCATGATCAAGGCCGATGTCGAACTTGGCGGCACCGACCAGCTTTTTAACATCATGGTTGGCCGCGATCTTCAGCGCGAGGAGGGGTTGCCCCAGCAAGTGGCCATGGTCATGCCAATCCTGGAGGGCTTGGATGGCCACCAGAAGATGAGCACGAGCCTCGGAAGCTACATCGCTCTCACGGACGCGCCGGCGGACATGTTTGGACATATCATGCGCAGCAGCGACGAGCTGAGGGTCCGCTACGCCGAGGTTCTGCTCCA
>JBJTGE010000022.1:0-2423 GCA_046093785.1 Spartobacteria bacterium | reverse complement strand
ATGGGATGGGGGCGGTCGCTGCAAGCGAGCCCTCCACCGAAGAGCCTGCTACAGAACCGGAGGGGACCGCGCCTTCCGAAGGGGAGGCAGATTCCGCAGCGGCGACCAATACGGGAAACGCCACGGCATCAGCCCCCTCCGCCCCATGGGATTGGAAAAGATGCCTCGACGAGCAGATCATGCAGAAAATCCTCCCCAAGCTCGTGGGCAACGAAAGGAAGTTGCGCGATGTTTTGGGCAAACTGAAAGAATTTTGTGAGAAAAATCTTCTGACCGAGGCCGACAAGGCTCGCGTGGCCGAGAAGAAGGAAAGAGAGCCCGGAGATCGCAATCTTTCCCACGCCAAAATCCTGCAAATGCAGCGGCGGCTGGAAACAGACCGCTTCACGGGGTATTTTTAAGCCATGAGCACTTTGACCGAAGTGAGGGAGGCGTTGCCGAGGCTGACGGAGGCCGAGCGCTACGATTTGTTGCGCGACTTGGCGGCGGCGGTGCCGAATATCGTGAAAACACGCGGTGTGTGCGGGGGCGAGGCCTGTTTCCTTCGCACGCGGATTCCGGTGTGGACTGTGGTGCGGGCGCGCCAGCTCGGCATGAGCGAGGCAGCGGTGCTGGAGTCCTATCCCGCCCTCACGGCCGAGGATCTGGTGCATGCCTACCACTATGCCCGCGCCAATGCGGGCGAGATCGCCCGCGCCATCGCGGAGAACGAGGAGGATTGAGCGCCGAATCCCGATGGCGAGGCTCTACAGCAACGAGAATTTTCCCCTGCCGGTGGTCGCGGCCTTGAGGGCGCTCGGCTATGATGTGCAAACCACACGCGATGCGGGAAAGGATGGCCTTGCCATTCCCGACGACGAGGTGCTGGCGCATGCCGCAAAGGAAGGGCGGATTTTGCTCACGCTGAATCGGCAGGATTTCAAAAAACTGCACCGCCAAAACCCCGCCCATGCGGGAATCGTGCTTTGCACGGTGGATGCGGATTTTTCCGGCCAAGCGAAACGCATCGATGCGGCCTTGAAGGAAAATGCCGCACCAGCGGGCCAGTTGATTCGCGTGAACCGGCCTCACACGCCATGAGCGCCGTAGAGCAGATTCCGAGAGGCATGGGCCTGAGTGCCATTCGCGTGGAAATCGGCGATGGTTGGGTGGTGGCGCTGGCATCCGATAAGGCGATGCAGGCGATCCGCGATCTGAAAAAAAATCATGGTGTGTGGGAGGAGTTGGCCCACGGGGTGATGGGCGTGGCGTGCGGATCGGGAGAAGCGCTGATCGAGTGGCATCGCTCGGAGGACCGCCGCCTCGGGCGCTGGCTCGTTCTGCACGAGACCGAAAGGTATTTTTGGGAAGTCTGGCACAAGGATGCGGAGTTCGAGATTGAAGCCCACTCGAGCTTGGAAAAGCAGAGCAACTGGGTGCTGGCTTGGGGCGGCGACCGCTGCTCGGGCTCCTTTCGCGTGGTGAACCACTGCGGGCGCGCGTTTTTGGGGCCGAAAAGCGGTGCGGACGGGCGCAGCTTGCCAAGGCTGGATTTCGACATCGAGCCGGCGAAGTTCGATCCCGGCGAATACCGGATTTTATCCGAGGCGCTGGAGCGGGAGGTGAGCCAAATCCTCGTGGAGTGGGACTCCCCGGCGACGCAATGGCGCTCGGCAGGTGCGGACTCCGGGGCCTTGCTGGCCGAGAAGATCGCTTTTTTAACCACGGCCGTGGGGGCGGGGAAGTTGGAGGATGCGCTGGAGCAAATCCGCCGCAACCCGCACCGGCGCCTGCGCTCCGAGACGCGGTGGTCGCCTTTCGGCTCCGCCATGCCGAATCTCCTGCTGCGTGATCCGCTGCGCCATGGTCGGGATTGGACGCCGACCTTCGGCGGTATCCTGCCACAGGAAATCGAGGAGGAGCGGAAATTCGATTCCCACGACACGGCGGCGAACCGTTTTGTGAAATTCGCCTTGGGCGAGTTCCTGCAAGTGTGCGAAGCGGTGGAAGAGGCCGACAGGGCAAGACTGGCGGAGGGCCGGGCACAATCCATCGCGGCGGTGGAGGCCATGCGGCTCGGCGCATGGCTGCGAGAAACGCTGGATCATTCGTTCTTCGACGAGGTGGGCGATCTGCAGAGGGTTCCTTTTGAAAACCCCACGCTCCAAAGCCGGGAGGGCTACCGCCAAATCCTCGGCTGGTGGGTGCAACTCGACTCCGTGGGCAAGATCGAGTGGGAAGGGCGTGAGGAATACTATCAAGCGCCGGACCGCAGCCTCGACAAACTCTACGAATACTGGCTCTACCTCGAAATCCGCAGGATGCTCATCGCATCGGCTGGTGAAGGGGGAATGGAGGCCGAGGCGATTGAGTTATCGGACATGGGCGGCGCCGAGGGGTTGCGCTCGCTGGTAAAAAAAGAGCCCGGCGAGAAGGGTGAAAAA
>JBJTGE010000021.1:0-50929 GCA_046093785.1 Spartobacteria bacterium | reverse complement strand
TCGGTGCCGGCGAAGATGCGGAAATCGCTGTCGGCGGCGTTGAGTTCCGCGATGCGGGCGACTTGGGCGGCGAGGCTTGTCTCGTCGAGGCCGTTTGCTTGGAACGAGGCCTTCGAGTGGTCGGCGATGCCGAGGTATTCGAGTCCCAGTTCCTTGGCGGCGGCGACCATGTCTTCGAGCGTGGCGCGGCCATCGCTCGCGGTCGTGTGATTGTGGAATGTGCCGCGCAGGTTGCTCCACTCGATGAGGTGCGGGAGTTTGTGCCTCTCGGCGGCATCGATTTCGCCCCGGTCCTCGCGGAGTTCGGGTTCCACGGGATCGAGGTCGAGGGCGCGGTAGATGTCCGCCTCCTCGTGGATTTCAGGCAGGGGCTGCAGGAGTTCGCGTCCCTCGGCGGCGCTGAAGCGGTATTCGTTGAGAGACCAGCCCCGCGAGAGGGCGCGGGAGCGCATGCGGACATTGTGCTCCTTGCTGCCGGTGAAATAATTCAAGGCGAACGGAAACTCGGGGCCCGTCACAGCGCGCAGGTCGCACTGGATGCCGCTCTTGAGGATCACGCTGGATTTTGTGGCGCCGTGGGCGAGGACATTTTCCACCAGCGGATGGGCGGTGAAGAATGCCATGACGGCCTCGGGATTTTTTGTGGAAACAATGAAGTCGAGGTCGCGGACGATTTCTTTTTTCCGTCGGAAGCTGCCGGCGATCTGGGCGAGGTTGACATCCGGGTGCCCGCGCAGGTCGTCCAAGAGGCCCTCGGCGGTGTGGGCGACATCGCCGAAGCGGAATTCGCCGGCGTGGCTGCGCATGTGCTCGATGCCTTTGAGGATGTTTGCGGCCGTCTTCTCGCCGAAGCCGGGGAGAGTGGCGACCGAGCCATCCTTGCAGGCGCGCTCGAGATTCGTCACGGAGTGGACTTTCAAGGTGTCCCAGAGGACTTTGATTTTCTTTGCGCCGAGGCCTTGGATGTCGAAAAGCGTGAGGATGTCAGGAGGGAACTCCTCGCGGAGGTTGTTGTAATAGTCGAGGCGGCCGTGTGTGGAGAGCTCGGCAATTTTTTCACCCGTGGCCTTGCCGATGCCATCGACAGCGGTGAGGCGGTCCTCGGCGATCAAGGTTTCAAGCGGCTCGGAGAGTGTCTCCAGCGCGCGGGCGGCGTGGGTGTAGGCGCGGACCTTGAAGGGATTCTCGCCTTTGAGTTCCAGCAGGCGGGCGATGTTTTCGAAGACTCCGGCGATTTCGTCCTTGTTCATTGCAGGTAGGTTTGGAGCCTGTTCCGCCAGCCGGGAAGCCACTTTGCCTCGTTGCGGGCGGGGGGCGCATTTTGAACGCGGCGGGTCAGGACGGCGTCGGCGGCCCGGGCGAATTCGGGCAGGGGTTTTCCGGTGGATGGCATGGTTTCAAGAACCTGAAGCAATCCCCAGCCTTCGCCATTGTATCGCTCGGCGGGGTTCACGCCTTCACCTTTGAAGTTCACATAGTCCATGAGGGCGTAGAAGCCGAGCGGTTCAGCGGCGACGCGGCGGAAGTTGGTCTCGATTTTGGCGCGTTGGGCGGGCGGGGTGGCGGCGAGCATTTTCGGCAGCGCGGACTCCATGCGCATCGCGGCGTATCGTGCCTGGGCGGCGACCGTTTTGGAAAGCATCGCGCGGAGGGCGGCGAGGCGGGGACCGTCGAGGTCTGCCATGAAGGCGTCGCGATTTTTCCACGGGCACGCGCCGAGCATCCAATCCTCGACGGGCACGCCTTGGGCTTTGAGAAAGCGCGCGAGGCCGGGCCAACTCTCCTCGAAGGGGCCGGTGCGACCGGCCGGATACCAGATGAAATGCGCGATGCCGAGGGAGGGGAACTCCTCGCCCTTGTTCCAGGAGGTGAGTCCGCTGACTGTGCCCGCGCACTCGTTTTTCCAAATACGGCGGCCGATCTCGAGTGCTTGGGAATCGCTCAGGGCGGCGGTGGATGCCTGGGCGGCGAGGGATGACATCACAAATACAGCCAATAAGAATCGTCGAATCATCTGGCGATGCGTGCTCCGTCTGCGGGCGCTCAGTTGGTTTTCTTGGTTTCGGCGACGGATTTTTTCTTGGTCGCCGCAGGAGTTGGCGAGGGCGCGGGGGCCTTTTCAAGAATCGGCTTGAGTGGATCTTGCTTGCGGTATTCGCGTGGGAGTTTCGCCTGCGGACGCTCGGGGTCGTTGAGTTTGTTGAAGCGCTTCGCCTGCGGCTTGGTGAGCGGATCGTCGAAGATGTCCTTGAAGCGTGTGTCGAGCGAGAGGGCGCGATCGTATTCCGCCAAGCCTTGGATGTAGCTGTAGTAGGCCTGGAGGAGGAATGTCTGCGACTGGAGGAGCGAAGTTTGTTGGTTCAGCACATCGAGCTGTGTGCCCGCGCCAGCGTCGAGGCGCTCTTGCGCGAGACGGAGGGCTTCCACGCCCTGCACCACACTGGCTTCCTGGCTGTCCACGGTTTCGCGGGCCTCGAGGAGTTTCGAGATGGCTTGTTGGACTTGAAGGATGACTTCGCGCACGCCGTTGTCGTAATTGATTTTCGCCTGCTCCATACGGGCCTTGGCACTCTTCACATTGCCGTAGGTGAGGAGCCCGTCCCAGACGGCCCATGAGCCTTTGACTCCGAAAAACCAGCCGTTGACCATGTCGCCGAGGTTGTTTGTGAGGAAGTCGCTTTCATTTGTCTGCCTCGCACTGGCGCTGATTTGCGGAAGGTAGCCGGCGATTTGTTGGTTCACGCGCGCGGCCTCGCCGAGGATGAGTTGCCGCTGGGCTTTCAGGTCGGGGTTGCGTGTCACCGCAGTGCGCACGGACTCGTCGGAATTGAAAGTGCGAGGCTTGTAGTCGAGTTTGCCGACGACATTGAATGGCACTTCGCTCGGGAAGCCGGGCGGGTAGTCCATGCCGAGGAGGCGAACGAGTTTATACATCGAGACGCGGTAGTTGTTCTCGGCCTGGATGAGCGGGGGCTTCGCATTGGCAAGGGCAACCTCGGCCTGGAGGACATTGAAGCGGGGCACGGTGCCGGCCTCGTAGCGGTTTTGCTGGTCTTTGAGCTGTTCGGCGAGGAGATCGACGGATTGCTTGTTGGCAATGATGAGGGCGCGGTTCAGGACGACCTCGAAGAAATTGATCTTCACTTGCGAAATGACACTGTCGATCACGCCACGCAGGCGGTAGTAGGCCTCCTGCTCGTCCGAGAGGGCCGCGCGGATGCCCGAAACCACGGCGCCGCCGTCATAGATCAGCTGGGAGAACTCCACATTCACGCTCCAGGCCTCGTCGTTGATGCTTACTCCGCCGAAATTGACATCGTTGATCTCACGGCTGGTGTAACCGTAATTGGAGTTGACGGACACCTGGGGAATGAGTCTCGAGCGGATGCTGATGAACTTGCCCGAGCTGGTGTTCAGTTCCTGGACGGCGCCCAGGATGTCGGGGTTTTGTTTGATGGCCGTCTGGATGGCGTCTTCGATTTTCAGGTCGGGAACCTTGGGATTTTTTTGTTTCGCGATGAGTTCGTTGAGGGCCTTGTAGAAATCGGTCGTCGCCATTTCCTTTGTCACTGCGACCCGGGCGCTTTGTTGCAGCACGGCTGTCTCGGGACTTGGAGCAAGCGGCTCGGCGGCTTGTGCGGGCGCGGGTGCCGCGAGTTCGCTGGAAATCTGCGGTTGCGTGGGAAGTGGCGGCGCGGCTGGCATCGGGGGAAGCGGAAGTGGCATCGTTCCGTCCGGGAGTGGCGTGCCGGTCGGGGCCGGTGAGTTCGAGGGAATGGGCAGGGGAGTGAATTGAGGGAGCGGTGGAGGCGGCGGCAAATCCTGGAATTGGGGCCTCGGAGCGGGGGCGGGATTCTGCGCGAGAAGTGGGATCCCTGCGATGAGGAGTGCGGTGGAAAGGATGGCGAAAAATTTTTGTATCATATAGGTGGCTGCTCGAGCGCTTGAGGCGGTGATGTTAAACAATGAATCGCAGGTGAAAAGAAAATCGATTGTGGCAAGGCGTTAATTTTGCTGAGGCGCATGCGTCCAACCCGGTCGGGGAAGGTAGATTTTTTCCCCTGTGGATGGATGGCCGCTCACGATATCGGCGATGAGAAAAGGATGCGCCTTGAGGGTGGTGATGAGCAGGATTCCCGTTTCGTGTCCGTCTTGGACTGACAGGTATTTCTCGCCGGGAATGACTGGCGAGGCCGATTCCGATTCGATGAGAACGAAATTCTCCGCCGTGTTCACCATGCGGATCGTGCCGGCCCAATCGACTGGCATTGCGGCAGGAGGTTTTGGTTTTTTCGGGGGGAGAATCTTGCCCAGGGCGCCCAACCATGATGCACCGGACGAAGGTGGTTTGGGTCCCGATGGGTTCGCGCACGCTCCCAGCAAAAAAACCAGCGCAACAGCAATTGGGATGCGGTGCTTCATCAGGGTAGCCAGAACGGTTCGCGCGGCGGGGCTTTGGCAAAATCCGCCGCACTTGTCTCATCACGAAAAACCGCCCATTGCCCGTCCTTGCGAATGAGAAGCACGCTGGAATCGGGCTGCACGAGTTCAAGAAAGGCCGTTTCTCCGGGATCGGCGTCGCTCAGGTTCGCGATTTTCCAAGCCAGACCAATCCCGCCACTCGCCTCGGGGGACAGAAAACCCTGGCCAATCATTTTTTCAAAATAACCCGCCGACGAAACCGCGCCGACTTCATAAGGCCAGCCGAGTTCGTTTTTGCCGAATTGAAATCCATCCAACGCCATCTCCTGAGCGGCCCGATGGATTTCGATGGCTTTTCGGGTGAAATCCACCGTCGGCTTGGCATTGGAAACCGGGTGGGGTGTTGGTAGCTCCGGCAGTGATGGCGCGGGGCTTTTCCGGCACGCGCTTGAGGTCATCAGGCAGGTGATGCCAGCGCATAAAAGAACCGCGTGCCGTGCAAGTCGCATGGTGGTGATGTATCCGAACGGGTCCCCGAAAAGCAAACTCCAAGCCCTGTAGCTTGACGGTGATTTCGGGTTCAAATTAATGCCCTTGCCGCTTGACCCGACTTGGATCACTCGCCATAGTGTCCGATTCCGAACGGGAAAGCGCTGTAGCCACAGCTCGTCGCTTTCTGTTTCGGCAGAAACGATTTTATGAATTCCGAACTCATCACAATGCTGGACCTGCTGGAGCGTGAGAAGGGCATCAAACGCGATGTCCTCGTGGATGCCATTTCCACATCCATCCTGGCGGCTTCGAAGAAAAGTTTCACCTCGGGCACCCGCGAGCTCCGCATCGAGATCAATCCTCAAAGCGGCGCCATTCGCGCCATGGCCAAGCTGATCGTGGCTGAAAAAGTCACGAGTCCGCACGACGAGATTCTGCTTTCCAAGGCCCGCGCCATCAAAGCCGACGCCCAGCCGGGCGAGGAGATCGAGGTCGAGGTGACGCCGCGCGATTTCGGTCGCATCGCCGCCCAGGCGGCCCGTCAGGCGATCAACCAGCGCCTCCGCCAGATCGAGCGGGAAATGATTTACGACGAGTTCAAGGATCGCGCCGGCGAGATTGTGACCGGCACGGTTCGCCGCTTCGAGCGCTCCGATGTGATCGTCGATCTCGGCAAATTCGAAGGCGTCATGCCATCCCGCGAGCGTGTGCTCACCGAGGAATACAATGTCGGCGACCGCCTGCGCGCCTATGTGGTCGCGGTGGAGAGCGGCAATCGCGGACCGGAAATCATCCTGTCCCGCAGCCATCCGAATTTTGTGCGCCGACTTTTCGAGCTCGAGGTCAGCGAGATTGCCGACCGCACGGTGGAGCTGAAAGTCCTCGCCCGCGAGGCCGGTTTCCGCACGAAGGTCGCCGTTCACAGTGCCGATCCCAAGGTGGATCCAGTTGGTGCCTGTGTTGGCATGCGCGGAGCCCGCGTCAAAAACATCGTCCGCGAACTCAACAATGAAAAAGTGGACATCATCCGCTGGGATGCCGACCCGCTCAAGTTCGTGAGCGCCGCGCTCAAACCGGCGAATATCAAATCCATCACCGCCGACGAGGCGAAGAAAACCATTCAGGTTCTCGTGCCGAAGGAAGACCTCTCGGTGGCCATCGGCCGCAAGGGTCAAAACGCCCGCCTCACAGCCAAAATGTGCGGCTGGGAGGTCGATATCCAGGAAGACAAGCGCGAGGAAAAAGCCCTCAAGCACAAGACCGACGAAGCCGCCCACTCGCTTGCGGAAATTCTCGGCATCTCCGAAGAGGACGCCCTCAAGCTCACAGCCGGCGGCATGAATTCCATCGAGGTCATTCAATTGGCCGGCGCGGAGGACATCGCCGAGGCACTTGGCTCCGATATCGAAACCGGACAGCGCATCCTCGCGGCGGCACAGGCTACACAAAAAACTCCCGCCGCCTGAGGGGTATGAAATCGTTCCCCCGGCTCGCAACTTACCATGGCAGAGAAAACCAAGAAAACATCCACCGAGGAAAAGCCGACCGCCACAAAGCGCGCGGCGGGTTCCTCGCGCTCCACGCGCACTTCGCGCTCCGCCGCTGAAAATCCGGCGCCATCTGCCACCCCAGCCCCGGAGCCAAAAGTCCAGGGACCAACAGTCGACCTGCTCGAGCCGGTCAAAAAAGTCAAAAAGACCTCCGAGAAGGTTGGAATCAAGCCATTCATCAAGCCGCTCGTAGCTCCGCCGGTCTCCCAGACTCCTCCTCCGCCTGCTCCCGAACCGGAACCCGCTCCCGAGGTGGTCGAGCCAGCGGCCGTGGAAGCTGCGCCCGAGGAACCCGCCCCCGAGGTTTCCGGAAAAAAAGTTCTCAACATCAAGCCCCCGGTTGCCGTCAAAGTTCTCGCCGAAGAGCTTGGCCTCAAGCCGTTCCAGCTCATCAAAGACCTGATGTCGTTGCAGATTTTCGCCAATCTCAACCAGACGGTTGAGGCGGATGTCGTCGCCAAGGTCTGTGACATGCACGGCTTTGTTTTCGAGCGTGAACGCAAGGACACATCGAAGGGCCACCACAAAGTCGAAGCCAAGATCGAGGTTCCGAAGGCTCCCGAGCCCGCCAAAATCGACGAGCTTCAGCTCCGCGCTCCGATCATCACTTTCATGGGCCATGTGGACCACGGCAAAACCTCCCTTCTCGACGCCATTCGCAAGGCCCGCGTCGCCGCCGGCGAGGCAGGTGGCATCACCCAGCACATCGGCGCTTACAGCGTCGATCGCAATGGCCATAAAATCACCTTCCTCGACACGCCCGGCCACGCCGCCTTCACCGCCATGCGCGCCCGGGGAGCCAATGTCACGGATATCGTCGTCATCGTCGTCGCAGCGGATGACGGCCTCATGCCGCAGACTCTCGAAGCGATTTCCCATGCCAAGGCCGCCAAGGTGAAAATCATGGTCGCTATCAACAAAATCGACATGCCTTCCGCCAATCCCGACCGCGTCCGCACGCAGTTGCAGGAAAAAGGCCTCACGCCCGAGGACTGGGGCGGGGAAACGATTTGCGTTCCTGTGAGTGCCACGAAGGGCACCGGTATTGATTCCCTGCTCGATGCGATGCTGCTCGAAGCGGAAATGCTGGAACTCAAAGCCAGTTCGTCTCTGGACGCGCGCTGCACGGTCATCGAAGCCCAAGTCGAGCAAGGCCGCGGCCCGACAGCCACCGTCATCGTCCGCATGGGCACCTTGAAAGCGGGGGATGTCTTCATTTGCGGCAACCACTGGGGCAAGGTCAAACAACTCATCAACGACCTTGGAAAGCCAGTCAAAGAAGCCGGCCCATCCATGCCGGTGAAGATTCTCGGATTGAGCGGACTTCCGAATGCGGGCGACGAATTGGTCGTGATGGATTCGGAAAAATCCGCGCGCATGCTCAGCGAAGAGCGCCTGGCCGAGCTCCGCGATACCAAGCTCTCCACGCCCCAGCGCACCACATTGGAAAATCTTTTTGCCAACATCGCCTCGGAGGCGAAGCCGTCGCTCAAAGCCATCGTCAAATGCGATGTGCAAGGCTCGCTCGAAGCCGTTGTGGCCTCTCTCAAGGAGATTCCTCAAAAGAAGATCACTCTCGACATCATCCACAACGCCGTCGGTCCGATCACAGAGTCCGATGTCCTCCTCGCCAGCGCTTCGAATGCCGTGATTATCGGCTTCGGCACGAAGACGGAGAACAGCGCCGCGCAGGCCGCCAAGCGCGAGGGCGTTCAGATCAAGCTCTACAGCATCATTTACGAATTGCTCGATCAGATCCGCGAATCCATGAGCGGTCTGCTCGCGCCGGAACTCCGCGAGGCCATCATCGGCCATGCCGAGGTCAAGCAGGTGTTCGACCTCACCAAGGGCAAGGTGGCGGGTTGCATCGTCACGGATGGCCGGATCGCCCGCAGCGCGCGCGCCCGTGTGTTGCGCCGCCGCCAGCCGATTTACGACGGCGGCATCGCCACGCTTCGCCGCTTCGCCGACGAGGTCAAGGAAGTGCGCTCGGGCCTTGAATGCGGCATCAAGCTGGGTGATTTCACCGAATACCTGCCCGAGGATGTCATCGAGTGCTACACGCTCGAGAAGATCGCGCAGCAACTGTAACTCTTAAATCCAAACTCACGACCGACCGCAGGCTGAAGACCTCGTCCGGACAATCAGTGCCATGAAAAACCGACTCGTCAGGGTATGCGAAGTGCTGAAACGCGAAATCGGCGTGATCATTCGCCGCGAGCTGGAGTTTGAAAACACTCTCGTGACCGTAAGCGATGTGGACATCACTCCCGATCTCAAGCAGGCCCATGTGTTTATCTCCGCGCTGGGTTCCCCCGCCGGACGCCGCAAGGCGATGGAGGCCCTCGAGCAGCACCGTGTCATGTTCCAGACCGAGCTGTCCCGCCGCGTGCAAATGAAACACACGCCGCACTTGAATTTCCGCCTCGACGACGCGATCGAGCGCGGCACGCGGGTCATCGACATCATGGATGAACTCGGCCTGAAGGAAGAATTGCCAAATGACGACGACGACAAACTTTGATTCCATTTCCGAAGCGCTTCGCAACGCCCGCACCGTGGGAGTGGCCAGCCACATCCGCCCTGATGCCGACGCGCTGGGTTCCACCATCGCCTTTGCGCTCTGGCTGCGCGATTGCGGCAAGGAGGTGACGGCCTACAATGAGGAGGGTTCGACCTCGAAGTTCCACTACCTGCCATGCCACGAGATGGTGAACCTGCCTCCCTCTGTGCCGCAGAAATTCGATGTTTTTGTCGCGCTCGACACCTCGGTGAAAAACCGCCTCGGCACCGTGCTCAAGGCCATCGCCCCCGGGACTCCGATCCTCAATATCGACCATCACATCAGCAACGAGAACTACGGCGATGTGAATTACATCGATCCCTCCGCGCCCGCCACCGGGCAGATTCTTTTGGAATTTTTCCAGCATGTCGGCGCCCGCGTTTCCACGGAGATGGCGACCAATTTGTTTGCGGCGATTTCGACCGACACCGGCTCTTTCCAATACGCCGGCACGAACGAGCGCACTTTTTCCGCCGCCTCGCATCTCATCGGCTGTGGCGTGGATGTTCCCGGCCTCTCCCGTGCGATGTATGACAGCCAGCCCCGCCGCCGCTTCGAGCTTCTCCGGCATGCGCTCAACACCGCCGAGTTCCATTGCGACGACCGCATCGCGACCTTCACCCTCCCGCTGGATCTCGTGGAGAAACTCAAGGTTCTTCCCGAGGACAACGAGGGGATTATCGACCATCTGCGCTCCGTCGAAGGCGTCGAAGCCGCCGTGTTTTTCGAGGAGCTTTCCGAAGGCAAGGTGCGCGTGAGCGCCCGCTCGAAGTTCCCAAGGATCGATGTCTGCAAAGTGTGCAAAAAATTCGACGGCGGCGGACACGCCATGGCCGCCGGCGCTCGCGTGGATGGCACGCTCACCAAGGTCAAAAACGATTTTTTGAAAGCTCTCTCTGATGAAATCCGGAACTGAAATCGATGGCGTCCTTCTCGTGGACAAAGCCGCAGGCATGACATCCCACGATGTCGTGGCGATAACCCGCCGTGCGCTGAATACCAAAAAAGTCGGCCACTGCGGCACGCTCGACCCGCTTGCGACAGGCCTCCTCATCATCACGATCGGCCGGGGAACAAAAATCCAAGACCTCCTCATGAGCGAGGACAAGGAGTATGTCGGCACACTCCGCCTCGGCGAAATCACGGACAGCCAGGACTCCGATGGACAGGTCATCGAAACCCGACCAGTCCCCGATTTTACCCGCGAACAACTGGATGCGGCGTTCGCGAAATTCCACGGTGATTTTTATCAGACGCCGCCGATGGTCAGCGCCATCAAGAAAGACGGTGTGCCGCTCTACAAGCTCGCACGCCAGGGCAAGACCGTGGAACGCGAGCCACGCTTCGTTCATGTTTACGCACATGAGATTCAATCCGTGAGGATGCCTGAAGTGGATTTTCGCGTCGTCTGCAGCAAGGGATTCTATGTCCGCACTTATGCCAACGACATCGGCATGGAACTCGGCTGCGGAGCACATCTCAAATCCCTGCGCCGCACGAAATCCGGCCGCTTCCATGTGGAAGGTGCGGTAACCATCGAAGAACTCAAGGCGGGACCGATTGAAGCCATCGCACAGCGCGTCCTCAGCCTCCCCGCCGTTTCACGCTTGCGCGGTGCCTGATGAAAATCCTCCGCTCCATTGAAGCCCTTGCGGAAATCGATGCGCCGGTCGTGCTGGCTGCAGGCGTCTTTGATGGCCTGCATCTCGGCCATCAGGCGGTTCTCCGCGCGGCCATTGAATCGGCCGCCCGCATCGGAGGCGTTCCGGTCGCACTGACATTCGACCCCCATCCTGCTCTCATCTTGCGTCCGGACAAGGCGCCCAGATTGCTGACGCCTCTGGATTTCAAGCTGGACCTCATCGAGCGCCTTGGCATCCAGCACGCCCTCGTCATCACATTCGACGCCGCTTTTTCTGCCATGGAAGCCGAGGACTTTGTTTTAAAACTCTGCCGCACCGCGCCTGAACTCACCGGCATCTGCATCGGCGAGGGGTGGATGTTCGGCCACGGCCGCCGGGGGGACGCGCGTTTGCTCCAAACACTCGGAATGAAAAGCGGCTTCTTCACAAGCGCCATTGCACCGGTCGCCGTGGACGGTGAACCCGTCAGCAGCACACGCATCCGCGAAGCGCTCGCCATGGGCGATCTTCCGAAGGCCACACAGCTTCTTGGAAGAGACTTTGCGGTTCGTGGCAAGGTCGTTCGCGGCGCGGGCCTCGGAGCCAAACTCGGCTTCCCGACGGCAAACATCGCCACCGGCGAACAGCAGTATCCCGCCGACGGCGTCTATGCGATCCAAGCCAGCTGGAACGGAATGACCTGTCCCGGCGTGGCAAATATCGGCCTGCGTCCGACCGTCTCGAATGACGACCAGCGCGTGCTGGAGGTTCATCTGTTCGATTTTTCCGGCGATCTCTACGACAAAGAAATCGAAGTCGCGTTTCTCCATTTTCTCAGGCCCGAAAGGAAATTTGAAAACAAGGACGCCCTCTGCGCGCAGATTCGCGAGGATGTCGGTGCCGCGCATGCGTGGTTCCCAACCAGGAACGCCGCCGCATGAAAGCGCCCTGGCATTTCGCCACCTATGACGAAATGTCCGGCTCGGATGGCCGTCCGCGCGAGGTTTACGAGGCCCTCTTCGAGCGGCTTCAAAAAACACCGCGCGCTCAGTTGCGGAGCCTCGATGAAAGCCTCGAGGCGACCATGCGCGAGATGGGTGTCACTTTCGACATTCACCGTGACAGGCCGTGGGGGGCACGCGCCTGGTTCTGCGATCTTTTGCCGCAGATTTTCACGCCTGCCGAGTGGACGCCGCTGGAGGCCGGCGTGCGCCAGCGCCTGAAAGCCTTCGAGCATTTCCTCAGGGATATCTACGGACCCAAGCAAATCCTCCAAGACGGCGTGTTGCCGACATCACTCGTTCTGGGCAGCGAGTTTTTCCAACGCGCGGCAGCGGGTCTCCCGCAGCCCGGCGATGCCTTTCTGCACCTGAGCGGTCTGGCCGTGTGCCGCCTGCCGGATGGAGCACTGGCCGTGAAGCATCATTATTTCAGCCACGCTTCGGGCATGTCCTACATGATTCAGAACCGCCGCGCCCTCACGCGCGTCATCCCCCAATCTTTTCGCGATACCGGCATCCATTCGATTTCCGATGTTCCCACCGGCATCCTGGAAATGCTCCGCTCCCACTCCTCCGCGCCGGATCCCATGGTCGTGCTGCTCACACCCGGTCCCCTGAGCCCGGCGTATTCCGAGCACAGCTTCCTCGGGCGCCGCATGGGCATCCCGCTCGTGCAGGGCGGGGATTTGCTGGTGCTCAACGACGAGGTGTATCTGAAAACGGTGTCCGGTCTGAGCAAGGTGCATGTTATTTACTCGCGACTCACCGACCGCTGGCTCGACCCGATGGTTTTCCGCCGCGATTCCATGCTTGGCGTTCCCGGGTTGATCCATTGCATCCGCAAAAAAAGCGTGGCCGTCGTGAATGCCATCGGCTCGCAGCTCGCGGACGACCGTGCGCTGTTGTCCTTTTCGACGCAGATCATTCGTTACTACCTCGGCGAGGCGCCGCTGCTGCCCACGCTTCCGACTTATTGGCTCGGCGACCACGACCAGCGCGAGTTGGTGCTTGCCGATATCGAGAAATTCACAATCCGTGGACTCTACGGCGAACGGATTTATCTCGGGGGTGATGGCCATTTGCCCACGCAGGAAAAAATCGACGCCGTGCGTTTGGAAATCCTCGGCGACCCCGCCCGCTATGTCGCGCAACCGCAGGCGTGCGATGCCCAAACGATCTCGTTTCAAGATGGCGAGCGCCGCAAGAGCCGACAGGACCACATTCTTTTCGCCCTCCGGAAAAGCGGCGGCGATTTCGAAGTCTTCCCCGGCGCTCTCACGCGCGTCTCGACCAAGGACTCCGCGTTCACTTCATCGGAACTCGGCGGCGGCAGCAAAGACACATGGGTGCAGGTGGGTTTGGACAAAAAATCCGACGAGTGGGATCCCTCGCGGCAGGTTGATTTGAAAATCCCGCAGCACGGCGTGACCAGTCGTGTGGCGGAGGCCTACTACTGGCTCGGGCGCTATCTGGAGCGAGCCTACGATCTCGCGGGAATGGTCAGCACCATCGAGTCCCTCGAACTCGAGGAACTGAATCCCACCGAGCGAATGAATTATCGCCCGGTCTGGAACCGCATCCTGCCAATGCTGGAGGGCTCCGCCGCATCCTCCCGCCGCACGATCTCAAGCCCGGCGGGCCGTTACCGTCTCGCTTTTGATTCCGCAGAGCCCGGCTCGGTCATCAGCACGATCCACCGCGCGTTTGCCAACGCCGAGTCGGTTCTCGAAACCTTGAGCCTCGACGCTTGGGGTGTGATGAGTGGACTCCGCGCCCGCTTTGATGCGGTGGAGTTCCGCCCCGATGCCCCCGCAGAGACTCTGGCAAACGCGAGTCGCGAGTTCTGCTTGTTCGCCCGCGAGATGATTCCACGGTTTTTTGGAACGGCCAAATGCACGATGCTCGCGGACGATGGATGGAACTTCTGCGAAATCGGGCAGCTTCTCGAGCGCGCGGCCATCACGGCAAATGCGGTCAGTTCCATCGCCGGGCCGCTTCTGCAGTCGTCCCGCGCGGGTTTGCGTCCGCACGCGGTCGAGATTCGCCTTTCCGCTTTTCTGCGCCTCTTGAACAGCCGCGACATCTATCGCCGCGTCTATCAGATGCGCATCGAGCCGCTTCCGCTTCTGGAGCTTCTTTGGACGAATTCCGTCGCGCCGCGCTCCGTGGTGCGCTGTCTGGAAGGCTGCGCCGCACGAATCCGTGAAGGGGAGAATGTGCTCTCGCCCGCGACAGACAAGGCTCTTTCGACCATCGAACGGCTCATCCAATCCATCCATGCCAGTGATTGGGAGGGATTGCTCTCCGCTAAAAAAACAGGCGCGTCGAAATCCGCCCTGCAGGTTCATTCGGACGATCTTCTCCAAAGTCTGCTCGGACTTCACACCGTGATCTGCGACAGCTTTCTGAACCATCAAGTGCTCATGCACCACGAAATAGATCCTCCTTTCATCGCCTGACCATGCTGTTCAATGTCCTCCACACCACGGGCTATATTTACGCAGAGACGGCGATGGAGGCTTATCTTGAAGTGCGCCTCACGCCGCCCGTCAGGCCGGAACAGGAAGTCCTGCGACACCGCATCGAATTCCAGCCAGGGGCGCAGGTTTCCGACTACATCGATTATTTTGGCAACCGCACCACATTCTACTCGATGACTCTTCGCCACCGTCAGCTCAAGGTGACGAACCGCATGACCATTCGCACGCTGCCCCGCATCCTGCCTGCCAGCGGGCTGGCCCTCACCGTCGCCGAGGCGCGGCAGATTTTAAAATCCGCCGGCACCGGAGTTTTCGATTATTTGCAAGCGACCGAGGCGATACCGGTGGATGCCGAATCGAGTGCATGGGCGAGGGACATCCTGCGCGAAAGCCGCCCCTTGCGGGAGGGCCTCGATGATCTGAACAAGGCCATTTACCGGGAGTTCAAATACCGCTCCGGCTCCACGGATGTCGAAACCCCGCTGTCCAAGGTCTGGAAAACGCGCGAGGGCGTCTGCCAGGATTTCGCGCATGTGATGATCAGCATCCTTCGGGCCGCTCGCATTCCTTGCCGCTATGTGTGTGGCTACATCGAGTCCGAACCTCCTGTTTCGGCGGACCCCTCCCGCAAGCGCTTGGTTGGCTCGCTGGCCACCCACGCATGGGTCGAGGTCCTGGTTCCCGGCATGGCCTGGGTTGCGCTGGATCCGACAAACAACCAATGGTGCGGTGAGCAACATGTCACAGTCGCCGTGGGCCGCGACTTCCTCGACGCCGCCCCCGTGCGGGGAACTTTCAAAGGTTCAGCCTCGCAAAAGCTGAAAGTGCATGTGAGCATGCAGCGAATTCCTGAAAAACCATGAAACTCAAAATCAAAAAGGAATCGGTCTACACCTACGAGGGCAAGGTGTCGTTTTCACCACACCATGCGAGAATTTTTCCCCGCATCGACTTGTCCGTAAAAGTCGAGAACATCCGTTTCGAAACCCAATCGGGCGCCGATGTGCAGTTACGCCAGGATCTCTTCGACAACCACATCGCGTATTGTTTCTACCCCGAAATGTCGAAGACGCTCCCGTTTCGTGTGGAAATCGAGCTCGAGGTGAAGGAGAAAAACCCCTTCCATTTCCTGTTGGAGCCTCATGGACTTCATGTCCCGCCCGAATACAACGAGGACGAACTCGCAGTTCTTGCGCCGTATCTCGGGCCTGTGAGCGGATGCAAACTTCCAACACCTCTGGCTCCCAGCGGTCCACGCCCGACTGTGGAAACGATCCTGAATTTCAACCACTGGATTTTTGACAACATCGAGTATGAGGTCCGTGCAAAAGGCCAGCCACACACTCCACAGGAGGTTCTGAAAAAAGGTTCCGGATCCTGCCGCGACTTTGCGGCTCTGCTTGCGGAAACACTCCGCCAAAACGGCGTCGCCGCACGCCTCGTCAGCGGATTTGTCTGGGAAGGCGACAGGCCGGCTTCCGAAAAACGCGCTTCCAGCGCCATGCACCTCTGGGTCGAAGCCTGCCTGCCCGGCGCAGGTTGGATCGGCATGGATCCCACCAACGGCGTGCTCACCGACCATCACTTCATCGCCACGGCGGTTGGACGCTGCCACGCGGATGTCGCCCCGATCAGTGGCGCCTACTACAGCAGCACGCCTGTGGGCAGCAGTCTTGCCACGAGCATCTCGGTGGAGAAAGTCGATTGAGAACGCCGCCCGTTCCCTATCCGCAATATCGGGAAACCAGCCGCCTCCCGCGTTCGTAAACCTATCGCACGGACCGACGGCAAAATCCATCCGCTCACATATCATGAAATTTTTTGAAGGCTGCACGGCATTGATCACAGGAGCATCCTCCGGACTGGGGGCGGAATTCGCGCGCCAACTCGCCCCGTTCGCCTCGCGCCTCGTTCTGGTGGCCCGTCGCAAAGACCGTCTGGAGGAACTCGCCTCGACGCTGCGCTCGATCCACCCCCAACTCGATATCCGCGTTTACGAGGCCGATCTGACCCGCTTCGACCGTCGCCACGCGCTGGCCGATTGGCTTGCCAACGAAAAGCTCGATATCAATTTCCTCATCAACAACGCCGGCCTCGGCGATCACGGGCATTTCGAGTCGAGCGACTGGACCCGCGTGCAGGAGATGATCGACCTCAATATCACCGCGCTCACGCATTTGACCCATCTGCTTGTCGGTCGAATGCTCGTTTGCGGCCGGGCAGCCATCCTCAATGTCAGCAGCGTGGCGGGATTTTTCCCTCTGCCGAACATGGCGGTTTACTCGGCCACAAAAGCGTATGTCACCAGCCTGTCGGAGGCGCTTGCGATCGAATTGCGTCCGAGAGGCATCACCGTCACCGCCCTCTGTCCGGGACCCGTGCCGACCGAGTTTTTCGACATCGCCACCCGCCCCGGCGAGCAGGATCAGGCCTCCCATTTTGAAACCTTCCCGGCCTTTGTCGTTTCCGCTGCCGAAGCTGTGCGCGATGGCCTCCGCGCCGTGGCCAACGACCGCGCCCGCGTCATTCCCGGCCCGCTTCTCGCGGCAGCCGTCGCCGTTGCCCTTGCCATCCCCTTCTGTATCGTCCGCCGCATTCTCACCGCAAAAGCCGCATCTTTTTAGAAAATCCGTCCGATGCCCACATCCACCACGAGCAACTCCGAGTTCCTATCCTTCGCCGAGGCATTTGAACTCATCAATCCACACCTCTACACAGTCGAGGAACGCATCCGCGCCCAGGCCAAGTCGTTCGATCCCGCCGTGGAAGGCTATGTCTCCTACATCTGCGGCGCGGGCGGCAAACGCCTGCGACCCGCTCTGGCGCTTCTCTCCGCCGGAGCCACAGGAAAAATCACCCCCGGCCATGTGGATCTCGCGGTGATCCTTGAACTCATCCACATCGCGACGCTCGTCCACGATGACATCATCGACGGCGCGGAACTCCGCCGCGACCAACCCTCCGCCAACGCCAAGTGGGGCAACTCCATCAGCGTCCTCCTCGGCGATGTCCTCTTCGCCCACGCGCTCAAGCTCTCCACGAATTTCAGCAACAGCGACATCTGCCGCCGCATTGCGGACGCCGCCTCCGAGGTTTGCTCCGGCGAGATCATCCAAACCCAGCGCCGCTTCGACCTCAAGCTGACCACGGCCGACTACTACCGCATCATCGAAATGAAAACCGCCGCCCTGTTCACAGCCGCCTGCGAGCTGGGCGCGTTCATCAGCGAAGCCAGCCCCGCCGTGATCGGATGCTTCAAAACCTTCGGCACCAAACTCGGCGTCGCCTACCAAATCTACGACGACATCCTCGACTTCGCCGGCAACGAGGAGGAGACCGGCAAAACACTCGGCACCGATCTCCAAAAAGGAAAATTCACCCTCCCCGTCCTGCTCATGCTCCAATCGGGAAAAGATGTCAGCCGACTGCGCGACATGCTTCTCAACGACGAACCCGGCAGCACGTCCGCCCTCGCCGGGATCCTCCAAGAGGCCGGCACGATCGATAACGCCAAGGCCATAGCCAACAGGCTCATCTCCGAAGCCATCGACCAACTCGATGGTGTCCAAGACAACCGCTACGCCCGCGGCCTCCGCGCCATCCCGGAGCACTTGCACGGCCTCCTCAAGGGGCTGTGATAGTCTGATCCGCGATCTCTTCGGCCGGATAAGTCCAGATTTCGGAGAGTGTGGGATGGTAGTGAGGGACGGCTGCAAACTCCCGTGCGGTGGCGCGGTAGCGCATGGCCATGACGACTTCGTGGATGAGTTCGGACGCCTCCGGGCCCACGACTGCACCGCCGAGGATTTCTCCGGTGGCGGGTGATGCCGTGAGTTTCACAAACCCGTGGGTCTCTCCCATGAGGAGGGATTTTCCATGGTCGTTGAAGGGGTATGTCGCCGTGAGAAAAGGAATGCCCGCCGCATCCAACTCGGCCTCGGTGGCTCCGACGCTCGCAAATTGGGGATCCGAGAAGACCGCGAAAAGTTTCAGCCGGTAGTCCATCGAAGGCGGTGCAGATTGATGACGCCCTAAGTGGATCGCGGCATTCGTGGCGGCAACTTCTCCTTGTTGGATGGCGATATGAACGACTTCGAGTCCGCCGCACACATCGCCGGCCGCGAAAATGTGGGGCACCGATGTGGCCTGCGCGGGGCTGACTTTCAGGCGACCGCCGACCATGGCGAGCCCGAGCACTTCCAGCCCGCGCAGTGATGGACTGCGCCCGAGTGCGTTCAGGACGCGCTCGGCATGAAGGGTGTTGGTGGTGCCGTCTTTTTCGAAAACAACACGCATGCCACGGCCTTCCTTTTCGACACGCAAAAGTTTTGTCCCTGTGTGGATCGTGATGCCATCCGCCCGCAGGCCTTCTTCCAAAGCGGCCGCCGCATCGGAGTCGCTTCCGCGCAGAATCTGCGGGCTTCGCTGAATGATGGTCACCTCGCACCCGAATGCCCTGCAGTAGGAGGCCATCTCCAGCGCCACAGGCCCCGCCCCGAGCACGATGATCGACTTGGGGATTTCCTCGAGATCGAGGATGTCATCACTCGTCAGGCAGCCCGCTTCGGCAAGGCCTGGCACAGGGGGCACAGAGATTTCGGACCCGGTGGCGATGAGAAAAGATTTTCCCGTGATGCTTGTGGAGGTGCCGTCCACCGACACGATGCGAACTTTGTTGGCATCTAAAAATTCCGCGTGTCCTCGAAAAAAATCGAACCTGCCGGATTCCAGTTGGCCCTTGCGGTAGTCGGCGAACTCCGCGATGAGGCGGCGTTTTCTTGCAATGATCGCTGTGGCATCGAAGCGGGGGTTGTCACACGCCAGGCCGAATTCCTCCGCGCGCTGGAGAACACGGAAGCGCCGGGCGGATTCCAGCAGCGACTTGCTCGGCATGCAGCCGCGAAGGATGCAAAGCCCGCCAACCTCGCGCCCGCCTTCGATCACGGCCGTGCGAAGCCCGAGGGATGCCGCCGTCCTTGCGCCGGCATATCCAGCGCTGCCCCCGCCGATGACCACGAAGTCGTATTCCATAATGCTTCTCCGCGCCTTCGCGGGATGCGCTACATTCTTGGAATCGTGATGCCTCGCTGGCCCATGTATTTCCCGGCACGGTCGGCGTAGCTCGTTTCGCAAGTCTCCTTGGACTCGAAAAACACGACTTGCGCGAGACCCTCATTCGCATAAATGCGGGCGGGCAGCGGCGTGGTGTTGGAAATTTCCAGTGTCACATGACCCTCCCACTCCGGCTCGAAGGGCGTCACATTCACAATGATGCCGCAACGCGCGTAGGTGGACTTGCCGACGCAGATGGTGAGCACCTCGCGCGGAATGCGGAAATACTCCACGCTGCGGGCGAGGGCGAAGGAATTGGGCGGCACGACGCACACATCGGTTTCCATGTCCACAAAAGAGCGGTCATCAAAGGCCTTCGGGTCCACCACGCTTCCAAAAACATTGGTGAAAACCTTAAACTCGTTCGAGACGCGGAGGTCGTAGCCGTAGCTCGAGAGCCCGTAACTGATGACGCGCTCGCCGGACTCGGTCTTCTTGATCTGACCGTCTACAAAGGGCTCGATCATGCCGCGTTCAACCGCCATGCGGCGGATCCATTGGTCGGAGCAAACAGACATTACATCGAGAGGCCGGGAATTTTCATTCCGCCTGTGAGTTTGCCCATTTCATCGCTGCCCAGTTTTTTCGCATCCTCGAGCGCCTGCTTCACTGCCGTGAGAACAAGGTCTTCGAGCATCTCGACATCATTCGGATCCACAACTTGCGGGTCGATTTTGATGGCTGTGATGTCGCCAGCACCTGTGGCCGTGACCTTCACCTTGCCGCCGCCGGTGGTGGCTTCGATTTTGCGGCTGGCCAGTGCGACCTGCGCTTCCGCCATGCGTTCCTGCATGCGCTGCGCTTCCTTCATCATTTTTGCGATATTCATATTTTTTGAGTTTGTAGAGTGCCCTTGAAAATTTCGAGGGCTTTTTCGATCAGGGGATCATTGAGAAATTCTTCCATCGGATCCACCGGCGGTGCTTCCACGACAGGCTCGGCGGCCTTGGGCGCTTCGGGTTCCGGTTGAGGCTCCGGCTCGGGAGCTGCCGCTTGCAGGGCCTCGTCGAATTCAAAAACGATCTTCGTCGGTTGGCCCAAATCCTGAAGCAGGCGGGCTTCGATGTCCTTGATGCCCTTTTCCATGAACATCGAGTTGCCGGCCTCTTGCAGCGCGGCCGGGAAACGAACAATCAGGCGCCCCCCTTCGAGGCGGTCGAAACCCCCCTCGCGGAACCAGCCAAAACGGATCACCGAGTTCTTGGAAAACTCCGCCGCGATGCGCTCCCAGCAAAGGGCGGCATCCACCGGAGCCGCAGGATCGGCAGCTGGCGCAGGCGCGGCTTTTGGCAAGACAGGCGGAGGGGTTCGCACAACAGCCGGAGCCGGCTTCGGGGCCTCCATCTCCAACACAGGCTGCGGCTCGTGTGGCGCGCTCAGAACCGGTGCTGCGGGCTCGGGCAAGGGCACGGGTGCCGGGCTCGGAGGCGAAACCTTTTCAGGAGCAGGTTCTGGAGCAGGCGGAGGCATGAGCGCCACGGGAGCAACCCTCGCCGGACGCTCCGCACGCGGCGCAGGCGGCTCGCCGTTGCAGAGGCCGGTCAAGGTTTCGATAACATCCGTGAGGCTGGTTTCATCCAAAAGGTGGAGGGCTTTGATGACGGCCACATCGAGTTGGAGTTTCTTGTCGGCGACCCACTTCATGGCGGATTCGGCCGCGCTGAAATGATCCACCAAATCCAGGAGCTTGCCTTGTGAAATCGCACATTCGCCGCCAGTGGCCTGGGTGACCAACAGGTCGCGCAAATGCGACACAAGCTCAGCGGTGAGGCGAGAGAGGTCCTTGCCGAGGTTGGATTGCGCCGCCACCGTGTCGAGTGCCGCGCTGGCATTTCCCGCAAACAAATTGTCCGCGAGGCCCACCACGACTTCATGCGGCGTGAAGCCGAAGACATCCATGACATCACCCGCCCGAATGTGCTCGCCGCAGAAGGCGACCATCTGGTCGAGCATGCTCTCGGCATCGCGCAATCCGCCCTCCGCGCCGCGCGCAATGGCATCCGCCGCCTCGCCGTCGAGTTGGATTTTTTCGTTCTCCGCGATGAAGAGGAGGTGTTTTTTGATGAGGGGCGTCGGGATGCGGCGCAGGTCGAAACGCTGGCAGCGGCTGGTGATGGTTGCCGGAACTTTTTGCGCCTCGGTGGTCGCGAAAATGAACTTCACATGCGGCGGCGGCTCCTCGAGCGTTTTGAGCAGGGCGTTGAATGCGCCAGTGCTGAGCATGTGCACCTCGTCGATCAGGTAGATTTTGAATTTCCCGCGCGTGGGTGCGTAGGCCGCGCTGTCGCGCAGGTCGCGGATATTTTCCACGCCGTTGTTGCTGGCTCCGTCGATCTCGATGACATCGAGGCTTCGTCCCTCGGCAATCTCCAAACACGCCGGACACTTGCCGCACGGCTCGGCCGTGGGACCGGACTCGCAGTTCAGCGCCTTTGCCAGAATGCGGGCGGTGGAGGTCTTGCCGATCCCGCGCGGCCCCACAAAAAGATAGGCCTGCGCAAGGCGGCTCGAGTTCACCGCATTCTGAAGTGTGCGGGTGATGTGATGCTGCCCGACGACTTCGGCGAATGTTTGCGGACGATATTTGCGGGCGAAAACTCGGTAACTCACGCGGGGACATTAAGCCCGCCCTTCCGCGTCATCCAGCACGATTTGAAAAAGCCGTGTGCGGATTTGTGCGGCATCCCAAAAAAACAAAATGGAAGAAGCCTTCCGACTTCTTCCATTTTGGTTAAGACCTGTCCTGGGACAGGAATGTTATTTTTTCTTGGCCACTGCTTTCTTGGCAGCGGGCTTTTTAGCTGGGGCCTTTGCGGCTGGAGCCTTTTTCGCAGGCGCTTTTTTGGCGACTGGCTTTTTGGCAACGGCTTTCTTGGCGGCTGGCTTGGCAGCGGCTGCTTTTTTAGCAACTGGCTTTTTAGCAGCGGGTTTTTTAGCGGCAGGTTTCTTTGCTACTGGCATTTAATATCCCCCCTTTCTCTCCGCATATGCGGGAAATTTGTTGTGAACATCATGTGAATAACTCACTCGCGCTGTGAATAAGTTTCTCGCGGATTGTCGTCAATATCTTTTTTCAAAAAAAAGTATTTTTATGAATTTTTTCTCGCGCAGGAGCTTCTGGGCTACTGGGTGCCGAGGATTTTTTCGGCCTCTTCCAAAATTCCGGCGGTCTCCCAGAGGCGGCCGATCCCCTCGTAACCGCAGGCCAGAAGCCCCTCTTCGGGGCCTATAAACCGGGCGCCACGGGCTTTCAATCGGGCGACATTCTCCTGCGTGGCCGGGTGCATCCACATCTTGCCATTCATGGCGGGTGCGATGAGAACGGGAGCGAGCGAGGCCAGGGCGATGGATGTCAGCGCGTCATCCGCGATGCCGCAGGCGAGCTTGGCGATTGTGTTTGCGGTCGCCGGAGCGATGAGAAGCAGATCGGCCGAGTCGGCCAGCGCGATGTGGCCGGGATGCCAGGATTCCTTTTCGTCGAAAATTCCTGTGGTGACGGGATTGCGCGAGAGCGTTTGGAAGGTGAGCGGGGCGACGAATTCCGTGGCGTGTTTTGTCATCACGACATTCACATTCCGCCCGGCCTGTGTGAGGCGGCTTGCCAGCTCGGCGGCCTTGTAGCAGGCGATAGAGCCGGAGACGCCGAGGATGACATTTTTTTTGTTCATGTGAAATCCAGCTTGAGTCTGCGGCTCATGTAACGCTCGGCCCTCATGATGGCACGGAATTTTTCGATGTCCTCCTCCATCGAGCTGCTGATGAGGGTGTATCGGTAGTCGCGCCATTTTTGCATTTCACCGGATGCATTGTGGAGGCGCGTGGCGATCTGCTCTTCGCTCTCGGTGCCGCGCTTGCGGAGACGCCGCGCGAGTTCGTCAAGGCCCGGTGGCATGATGAAAACATCGGCAAGCGCGCTTTGGATGAAAGGATCGTCGCACGCGCGGATGCTCGCCGCGCCAAGCGTGTCCACATCGAGCAAGACATCCACCCCTGCCGCGAGGTGCTTCAGCACGGTGGATTTCAGAGTTCCATAGAAGCGGCCGTGGACCTCGGCGTGTTCGAGAAAATCCCCCGCCTCGATGTGGCGCTGGAATTCCTCCTGGCTCAAAAAAAAGTAATCCTCGCCGTGAACCTCTCCGGGCCTTGGCGCGCGGGTGGTGCAGGAGACGGAGTAAATGAAATCCTGCTTCTGGCGGAGCGAGCTGATGAGCGTCGTCTTGCCGGCTCCGGACGGGGCGGAGATGACGAAGAGGATGCCTTGGCGGTGGATGGTGAGGTTATTCAATGTTGGCGAGTTGTTCCCGAATGCGGTCGAGTTCCGATTTCGCCTCGATGACGAGGCGGGAAATGGTGGTGTGGGCGGACTTGGAGCCGAGCGTGTTGAATTCGCGGCCGAGTTCCTGCGTGAGGAATTCCAGCGTGCGGCCGACCGGTCCCTTGGCGTCGAGTTTTTCCCGGAATTGGGCGATGTGGCTCGAGGCGCGCTCGAGTTCCTCTGTGATGTCGCAACGCTCGGCAAAGATGGCCACTTCGGCGGCAAGGCGGGGGTCGTCCGCCGCGAGGCTCAAGCCCGCGCGCGCAATTTTTTTGTGGAGGCTCTCGCGATAGGAGGCCGTGACCTTGCCTGCAAGAGGCGTTGTTTTTTTAACGATGGCGGCCAACCTGTCCAGGCCCTTGGAGAGCACTTTTCGCAGCTCGGCGCCTTCGCGCGCGCGGGTGGCCACGAGGCCGTCCAATGCGTGATCCAACGCCGCCATGACGGCCTCCTCGGCATCGTCGATCTGGGAATCCGCCGTCCGCACGACGCCGGGGGCCGCGATCACATCGGCAAAGGTGATGCCTCCTTCCAGCCCGAGTTTTTTCTGCAGCGAGCGGGCCTGTTTGACAAAGTCCAAGGCGCGATCCTCATCAAAAAAACTCTGTCCGGCCGCCTTCGAACAGCTCAGGGAAAGATTCACCTGCACACGCCCTCTGGCGACCCGCTCGAGGACGCGCTCGCGGACAGCGGGCTCGAGCCGCAAGGCGTTGCGATCCGTGTGCAGAACGACCTCGGCGGTCTTGCGGTTCACGGAATGGCACTCCACCACGGCCGTCCAAGTTTTGGTCCGGCCCTCGCCCCGGCCGTGTCCTGTCATGCTTGTCATCCGGCGTTTTTACCCGCGCCCGCCCGCCGCTGTCGAGGGCGCTCGACAGTGCCGGATTGATTTTTTCAAGGATCGGAGGATGTTGGGAGCCTTCCATATGTTTTTTGACGGACTGAAATTTCTATTCATCTGCCTTGAGGTTCTCCTCATTTTCAACCTCCTCATCGTGGTCCACGAATTGGGTCACTTTTTGGCGGCGCGCTGGCGCGGTCTCGTAGTCGAGAAGTTTGCCATCTGGTTCGGAAAGCCGATCTGGAGCAAAACAATCGGCGGCGTCGAATACCGTCTTGGCTCGATCCCCGCAGGCGGCTTCGTGGCCATTCCCCAACTCGCGCCGATGGAGGCGCTCGAGGGGGAATCCGAAAACGCCCGCGACCAGCTCCCGCCGGTCAAGCCGCTGGATAAAATCATCGTCGCCGCCGCCGGCCCGCTTTTCAGCTTCGGCCTGGCCTTTGCCATGGCCTGCATCGTGTGGGTGGTGGGAAAACCCCAGAGCGAGTTCGACACAACGGTCATCGGCTATGTGAAAGATGGCGGTCCCGCAGCCGTGGCCGGGTTGCGGCCGGGGGATGAGATCATCGCGGTGGATGGCAAACCCGTGAAGCACTTCCTGAGCGGCACGGACAGCGTGAAATGGCGCATCGTGCGAAGCGAGGGGGAGACGATTCCATTTGCCGTGCTGCGCGATGGGCAGGAGATCACCATCGATTCCAAGTGGTCGAAACCTGAAACCTCCAGCTGGCGCCGACCCGCCCTGCGCGAGGTCCAGATCGGGCCGCGCATCATGCCGGGCGTGGGCTTTGTCGTGAAAGGCAGCCTCGCGGACAAATCGGGCTTCAAGGCCGGTGATTTGGTCACGGACATCAACGGCGTCCCTGTTTTCAATCTGAGCGAGATGGGTCCCGTCATTGACGCGAATCGCGGCAAGGATGTCATCTTTGGGGTCGAGCGCGGCGGAGAGGATTTGAAGCTGGCCATGAAACTCCCCGAAGCCACTCCGGACGCTGCTCCGGTGAATTTCGGCATCGAGTGGGGCCGGTCCGTTTTGGTGCACCCCTCGCCGCTCGTGCAGGTGAAAGATGCCGCCACCAGCATCTTCCGCATGGTTGGGGCGTTGCTTTCGCCGGCGTCGGATGTCAAAGCCGCCCACTTCAGCGGTCCGGTGGGCATCATGCGCCTCTACTACCAGATTTTCGAAGCGGAAAACGGATGGCGGATCGCGCTCGCCTTCAGCGTTCTCATCAATGTGAACCTCGCCCTCATGAACCTGCTTCCGTTTCCTGTTCTCGACGGTGGGCACATCACTCTCGCGATCATCGAAGCCATCCGCAGGAAGCCGATCAGCGTCCGCGTTCTTGAAGTCGTCCAAACCGCCTGCGCCATGCTCCTCATCGGCTTCATGATCTATCTCACCTTCTACGATGTGGGTGACATCGTGGCCTCGAAGGCTCCGGTCGCCGAACAGACGAAGTAAAAATGCCGCCGGTTTTCCGAAGCCATCCAGATCGCCGGCCCAGCCGCGAAGTCAAAACCGGCCGCACCGCCATCGGGGGTGAAAATCCCGTCCGCGTCCAGTCGATGCTGACGAGTGATACGATGGACACCGCCGCTTGCGTGAAGGAGACGCTTGGCCTGGCGCAAGCCGGTTGCGAGATCGTCCGCATCACCGCGCCGACCGTGAAGGATGCCCGCAACCTCGAATCCATCCGCGACACGCTCCGCGCCGCCGGCTGTGATGTGCCACTGGTCGCGGATATTCATTTCAAGCCCGAAGCCGCCTTGGAGGCTGCCAAGTGGGTGGACAAGGTTCGCATCAATCCCGGCAATTTCGCCGACTCGAAAAAATTCAATGTCCGCGAATACACGGACACCGAATACGCGGCCGAAATCTCACGCATCCGCGAGCGCTTCGCTCCGCTGGTGGCACTCTGCAAAGAGCGCGGCATCTCGATGCGGATCGGCACGAACCACGGCAGCCTGAGCGACCGCATCATGAACCGCTTCGGTGACACGCCGCTCGGCATGGTCGAAAGCGCCCTCGAGTTCGCACGCATCGCCCGCGAACTCGACTACCACGATTTTGTTTTTTCGATGAAGGCGTCGAATCCCAAGGTCATGATTCAAGCCTACCGCTTGCTTGTCGCGCGCCTCGACGAACTCGAAGCCACCGAAGGCGGCGGCTGGAACTACCCGATCCACCTCGGCGTCACCGAGGCGGGGGATGGCGAGGACGGCCGCATCAAAAGTGCCATCGGCATCGGCAGCCTGCTCGCCGACGGCATCGGTGACACGATCCGCGTTTCGCTCACGGAGGATTCCGAACACGAAATTCCCGTGGCGCAGGCCTTGGAAAAAATCGCCTCCGCCCGCAAACCCTCGCCAACTCTGCCGGACTGGCCGTTCGATCCTTTTTCCTACGCCCGCCGCGCAAGCTCGGTATTGCAAGTCGGGGAGTATCACATCGGCGGCACGGAACTCGTGCGCGTTGCAGTCGCACAGGCCGCCTACGAAAAGGTCGCCCACAAAATCGCGGGGCTCGGCGACTACAAACCCGAATTGATCATCGAGAATTCCGGACTCGTTGAAATCGACCCGCGCGATGCGGCCGCTGTCGCCCGCGTCAACGCATCCGCCGTGCCCCTGTTCGTCACGATCCCGGACTCGTGCGATTTGCCGGTCATCGGCGCTTACAGGCTTCTCGCCTCGCTCATTGAGGCGAGGCATCCCATCCTGCTCAAGGATACATTTGCGCACGGTGCCTCCACCGATTTCGTCCACAACCTCCTGAATGCCGCCACCAACATCGGCTCCCTCCTCTGCGACGGCATCGGCGACGCAGTCCTTGTGCAAGGCGAAGACGCTCCCGGCCAATCGCTCCGCATCGCCTACAACATCCTCCAAGCCGCCGGTGTCCGCATTTTCAAAACCGATTATGTCGCCTGCCCAAGCTGCGGCCGAACGCTTTTCAACCTCCAGGAAACCACCGCCCGCATCAAAGCCGCCACCAGTCACCTCAAAGGCGTTAAAATCGCCATCATGGGCTGCATCGTGAACGGCCCCGGCGAAATGGCCGATGCCGACTTCGGCTATGTCGGCGGCGCCCCCGGCAAGGTGAACCTCTATGTCGGCAAGACCCCCGTGAAATTCAACATCCCCCAAGCCGAGGCCGTCGACCGCCTCGTGGACCTCATCCGCGAACACGGCCGCTGGGTCGATGCGGTGGTGCCGTAAAATCAGCCGATCGAGGCCCAGGCAATCCGACGGGCTTCCGCAGCGGTGAAGAGGAGTTGCTCCAGGGAGGGATATTCAACATGGGGGCACTTCTCTAAAACCTCGGCCACCAATTTCCAGATTCCCGGGAAGGCGATACGCCCGCCCAGAAAAGCTTCCACGGCGACCTCATTCGCGGCGTTGAGGACAGCTGGACGCGTTCCGCCGAGGGTGCCGGCTTCGGTGGCGAGATCGAGGGCGGGGAAGTCCTGCCTCCGGGGCGCTTCGAAATCGAGGCTTCCGAGTGAGGCGAAATCCAGCGGACGGAGGGAGTTTTCGACTCTCTCGGGGCAGGTCACGGCGTATTGGATCGGGAGGCACATGTCCGAGTGGCTCAACTGCGCGAGGATCGAGCGGTCAACGAATTCGACCATCGAATGCACGATGCTTTGCGGATGGATGACCACTTCGACGCGATCCATCCCGATGTCGAAAAGCCAGCGCGCTTCGATCATTTCAAGCGCCTTGTTGAACAAGGTGGCGGAGTCGAGCGTGATCTTGCGGCCCATGTTCCATGTGGGGTGGCGCAGGGCCATTTCGGGAGTGACCTTTGGCAACTCGGCAGCCGGTGTTTTGCGGAACGGCCCTCCCGAGCAGGTCAAAATGAGACGCCTCACGCTCTTTGTATCGCGGCCCTCGAGGCATTGAAAAATCGCGCTGTGTTCGCTATCCACCGGCAACACGCGAACGCCCTTCCTGCGGGCTGCAGACATGACGATTTCGCCGGCCATGACCAGGATTTCCTTGCTCGCGACGGCGATGTCCTTTCCCGTTTCGATGGCGGCCAGCGCAGGGCGGAGGCCAGCGGTTCCGACAATCGACACAAGCACCAGATCGGCCTCGGGCAAGGTGGCCAGTTCCACGAGGCGGTCGATGCCATCCGGCCCGGTGGAGAGAGTCGTCCTTGCATCGGGAAACTCGCGAGCGGCTGCAGCAAGCCCTTCCGCATTGGAATGCGCCGACATCCCGACGATTCGCATCCGGTCGGGGATATCACGCGCCACCTTGAGGGCGCTCTGGCCGATGGAGCCTGTGACTCCAAGAATGACGACATTTCGCATGGGGCTATGAGATTGTCCGACCTGCCGCGATTTCGCAACGCGGGAGAAGTTGGCTACACGGAATCGATTCCGGCAAACTGCGGCAGACTTCGGATTCTGGCTTCGAAATTTTGTTGGTCGGCAAGACCGATCGCGGGCGGGAATTTCGCGGCGGAGCGGTTCCACTTTTTGAGCCACTCGGCGGCGAGGATATCGCGCCCGCGTTCGCGGGCCTTGTTCAGATGCGTGAAAGCAATGGTCGTTTCCTCCTTGTCCCCCGCATTCCGGCCCCGTGCCACGCCCCAGCCTGCGCCAAGCATGGCCACCCGCGATGCCGTGGAGCAGGTGTAGGTGAAAAGCTCGACATCCCGCGAACCGCAAACGGCGAGAATGGCGCGGAAGGCGTCCTCGGTCCACGCAGGGGCGCAGGTCTTTCCGGAAAACATGTCGTAAAAAACAAGGTCCGGCGGCATGGCTTGGGGCAAACACTCGAGAAAATCTCCTTCGTGAAGTTGCCACGAGAGGCGCTCATGCTGCTTCGAAACCCAAGTGGCATTCTTCAAAATGGCAGGAGGCCCCGCATGGCGCAGGTAGGGGACCCGATCGTTGTTTTTCAAGGCCAGACGCAGCGCATCCAGATCGTTCTCAAAACTCACAATGTGCATCGGACGCACGGAACCTTCATTGGCCAGCCCCTCGTAGCATTGGATGGCGGCCATGGCATTTGCCGCCGCCCCGAGGCCGACATCCCAGATCACCAACGGCTCGCTCGTTTTCTCACGCAGGCGGGAGGCTAGGCGCGATTGCTCGATATACAGGCTGCGCGCCTCATCCATCGGCGGCGTGCGCGAGTGCATGATCTCGCCCGAACTCACATGGAGAATGCTCGAGAAACCTTCGATGGCCGTATGGATTTTGTATTCCCCCAGCGTGATCGAACGGGGAGGGTTCCGCCGCATCGGCGTGACAGGGTTGTCCAAGTCGTCCTCGGCAAGAATGGCGCGCCTTTCCTCGTAGAGCGCAAGGAATCTGTCCTCAAGAATGCTCTGCCGCATTTCAGCCATGAGTTGGTGGTAGAAGAAAATGTTGTGCTGGCCGATCAGTTGCCAGCCGAGCGTTTCCTTGCACTTCGTGAGGTGATGCAGATAGGCGCGGGAAAACTTGGAGCAGGTCGGGCAGGTGCAGGCGGGATCGAGAGGTTCGTTTGAGGTTTTGTAAATGCCGCGCCTCAGTTGCAGAAAACCCCGCGAAGTGAAGGCTCCGCCGCGCTGTGCGACTTGAGTGGGGATGATGCAGTCGAACATGTCCACACCCCGGTGGACCGCTTCAAGAATGTCCAGCGGAGTTCCCACGCCCATGAGGTAGCGGGGTTTGTCCCGAGGCAGAAGGGCTGCCGTGAATTCACAGGTGTCCTCGCGCTCGCCCTTCGCCTCGCCCACAGCCAGACCTCCTATGGCATATCCATCGAACGGCATCGCGCACAGAGCCTCCGCGCTTGCTTGGCGCAGGGAATGGTTCAACGCCCCCTGCACAATGCCGAACATCGCTTGGCGGGAATCACCTCGCGCCGCAAGGCTGCGGGCGGCCCAGCGGTGCGTGAGTTCCATCGCCTGACGGGCCGTGGCTTCGTCCACCGTGGAGGGAACGCACTGGTCGAGCACCATCATGATGTCGCTGCCGATCGCCTTCTGTGTCTCGATGCTCAACTCGGGACTGAGAACAATCGTGCGTCCATCAAGGTAGCTCTGAAAAACCGCGCCCTCCTCGCTCATCGATCGCGAGTGAGGCAGGGAGAAGATTTGGAATCCCCCGGAGTCCGTGAGCACCGAGCGCTCCCAGCTCATGAACCGGTGAATGCCTCCGACGCTGCGAAAGACCTCCGCTCCCGGGCGCAGCAGCAAGTGGTAGGTATTCGCCAGCAGAATCTGCGACCCGGAATCGTGCAAAAAATCCTGCGTCTGAGCTTTGACCGTCGCATGGGTGCCCACGGGCATGAACAGGGGCGTTCGCACCTCGTTGTGCAAGGTGCGGAAGGTGGCCGCCCGCGCGCGTGTGCCGCCGGCGAGTGCGTCGAGTTGAAAGTGAAGAGATGTTTCCAATGTCCGGAATCGAGAGCGCGGATCGGATGCGAAAACCGCGCCGACATAAAGTTTTTTCGGGTTCCAAGGGAAACGCTCGGGCTTTGACCCCATGGCAGGCGGCATCCCCCGCCGCGAGGTTGCGGGCGGAAACAACAAAACTATGAATGCAAAAACCGAAAACAAAAGACGCCCCTCGCTCTCGATGGTCATCCCCTGCGGATGTCCCATCGCCTTGGTCGCGGCGGCTGTGGTTTTTCTTGCACCTCCCCCGATGCAGAGTCAGACCCTGCCTGCGGCTCCGAATATCCTCGTCGTTTATGACAACGAGGGCCAGTGGGGATGGCTCGGCGAAATTTATTCGCTGAAACTCCAAAACCTGCTCGGGCACTTCGAGGCCAAGGTGACAAGGGTTCCCTTGGCCAACTACAAGCCGGGAGATATCGCGGCGAATGACGCCGCGTTTTACCTCGCCTCGGTTTGGAACGAAACGCCGTTGCCCGCCGCATTTCAAACCGATCTGGAAAATTCACCGAAGCCATTCGTTTGGATCGGCGTGAACCTGTGGCGTTACGCGTGGGACCTCTCGACCTACGCCCCGAAAACTCAATTCAGCGACCGTTACGGATTCCAACTCGAATCGTGGTCCGGCGAAAAGCACCCCACGGTCATCTACAAAAACACGAAGTTGGAGAAGGATCCGTTTGATGCCGGCTTGAGCCGCATTCGCATCACCGAGCCCTCAAAAGCCATTGTCCATGCGGTGTGCTTGGATCAGGACGGCACAGAGTGGCCCTACATCGTGCAGAGCGGGAAGTTCTGGTTCGTCGGCGACATGCCGATGGTTTCAACGACCTTTGAGAACCGCTCCCTGGCCTTCGCAGACCTTCTCCACGACATGCTCGGCATTTACCATGAGGAGAACCACCGCGCCTTCTTCCGCATTGAGGATGTCGCCGCCGTCTCCGACCTGCCCACGCTCCAGTCGCTGGGCAATGTCCTCGACGACTTGAATGTGCCGTTCACCATCAGCCTCATTCCGGAATACCGCGACTGGTCCGGCATCTACAACGGCGGTGTGGCAGAGACTGTCCGCATCACGAAAAACTCGCCGGTCTCGGCGGAAATGCGCCGCTGGGTTTCTCTGGGTGGCCAGGTTCTTCAACACGGCACGACGCACCAGATCGATGGAATCATGAACCCCTACACCGGCGTGAGTGGCGATGATTACGAGTTCTACCGCGTCACGGCGGACGAGCAGGGCTTCCTCACGCTGGTCGGACCGGTTCCGGGCGACTCCGCCAGTTGGGCGCGCAACCGGGTGAATCGCGGCTTGAACATCCTGAAAAATGCCGGTTTCAACTCCGTTGGATGGCTCACTCCGCACTATCTGGCTTCGCCGGTTGACTACCGGGTCTTCGCAAGCATCCATCCGTTTGCCTGCGACCGGGCGATTTTTTTCTTCAACGACTCGGCGGGCAAAACCCAGGCGACGGAGTTGAACTCGCCCTACATCTACCGCGACACCTACGGCCTGAAGCGCATGCCGGAGACGATCGGATACATCGACCCGTTCGGCTGGTATGAACTTCAGCCCCCGACGGCACCTGAGGATTTGCTCAAGCGCGCCAAGGCCCTCAAGGTCGTGCGCGACGGCTGGGCGGGCTTCTACTTCCACTGGTATCTCGATCCCGAGCAGTTGCGCGCAACGGTGACCGGACTCCAAGCCCTCGGCTTCACCTTCACGCCCTTGAGCGGCGACTTGAAGTAACAAATCCATCGCGAACCATGTGTGGAATTGTTGGAACCATCGGAAAAACAGACACTCTGCCCTTCCTTTTGGAGGGGCTGGGTCGTCTGGAATATCGCGGCTACGACTCGGCCGGAGTGGCTGTCGTGAGCGGCAATCAAATCCAAACGCGCAAGGCCGTGGGAGGCGTTTCGCAACTTGTGGACGAGGTGGCGCGGAATCCCGTGCAGGGGAATCCCGGCATCAGCCACACGCGCTGGGCCACCCACGGGAGCGTGACCACCGAGAACGCCCATCCCCATCTGGACGCCTCCGGGAGGCTCGCCCTAGTGCACAATGGCGTTGTGGAAAACCACAAGCATCTCCGCGACGAGTTGACGGGTCGGGGGCATGTCTTCCGCTCGCAGACGGATACCGAGGTGCTGGCGCACTTGATCGGCGAGGCGTTTGATCAAAATGCCTCCCGCACGCGCTCCGCGCTGCTCCATGCGATGCAGGAAACCCTGCGGCATATCCGGGGAACCTATGCGATTGCCGTCATCCATGCGGATCTCGGACGCTTTCTCGCGGCCGCCCGCAGCGGAAGCCCTCTCGTGTTGGGCATCGGGAGTGACGCCCAGTTCATCGCCAGCGATGCGGCGGCACTCGATGGCTGGGTGCAGGATGTCATCTATATGAAGGATCAGGATATCGCCGCGTTGGATGGCGAATCCTACCATCTCACGACTGTCGCAGGCGGAGCGGCCCCGGTGCCGAAACTGCGCAAGATCGAAGTGGAGGCCCGCGCCACGGGCAGGGGCGCCTTTCCCCACCACATGCTCAAGGAAATCCATGAGCAACCCGACACGCTCCGCGAAGCCATGAAGGGCCGCCTCATGCCCGAGGAGTGCACGGCCCGCTTCACCGGCCTGCACCGCACGAATGAGCAGCTCCGCGACCTGAAACGAATCATCCTCACCGGCTGTGGAACCACATTTCATGCGGCTCTCGCGGGGGAATACATGATCGAAGGCATGGCCCGAATTCCCGTGGAATGCGACTACGCAAGCGAGTTCCGCTACCGGAACGCGCCGCTGGATCCCGAAACCGCCGTCTTTGCCATGAGCCAAAGCGGCGAGACGGCCGACACGCTCGCCGCCCTGCGCGAGAGCAAGCGCAAGGGCGCGCTCACCCTCGGCATTTGCAACAATGTCTTCAGCACAATCAGCCGCGAGAGCGATGGCGGCATCGGCCTCCGCGCGGGGGTGGAAATCGGCGTCGCTGCGACAAAGACCTTCACCTCGGAGATGCTCGTCCTCGCCATGCTCGGGCTCATGCTCGGACGCATCCGCGACCTCTCACAAGCGGACGCGGCGGAAATCATCGAGGGCCTCGAAAGCCTTCCCGGACTCGTCGCACGCACACTTGAGCGCGATGCCGCCATCGCAGCGATCGCCACGAAATACGCCAAGACCCGGAATTTTCTCTTCATGGGCCGCCAGACGAATTTCCCGATCGCCTTGGAGGCGGCGCTGAAGATGAAAGAGATCAGCTACATTCCCTCGTCGGGACATCCCAGCGCGGAACTCAAGCACGGCATCATCGCCCTTGTGAACGAAGAGACGCCGACCATCGTTCTTGCTCCACAAGACGAGGTGTTTGAAAAAAATGTCAGCAACATCGAGGAGATCAAGGCCCGCCGTGGACCCGTGATCGGCGTCGGAACCGATGGCGACGGCACGCTCGCCGCCTTGTGCGACAACACCGTGCTCCTGCCTGCCGCACCGGGTTTCCTGACTCCGTTTCTCAACACCGTCGCCCTTCAACTCCTCGCCTACCACACAGCGGTCGCCCTCGGCTGCGATGTGGACAAACCACGCAACCTGGCCAAAAGCGTGACAGTCGAGTAGATGCGCAGAGACGCCGCTGCGCGGCTGAAAATTGGGACCCCGACGGCGCGGCGTCCCTACCATGGGATACGATGCGCGCTGTCGTGCGGGTTATTTCGACGGTTTGTGTTGGTCGTCGAAGTTCAGGTAGGTGTAGAGGGTGAGGCTTTTTTCGTAGTCGTCGAGGAGGCGCATGGCTTCGTTGGGCTTGAGGCGGTCGCTTTTGATGGCGGCGTCGGTTTGGGCCTTCATTTGGCGGGCGAGTTCGTTGACATCCCACTGCGTGAGTGAGAGGACTTGGCCGATGGTGCTGCCGGGGAGGACTTCCTCGACATAGTGGCCGGAGTCTTCGTCCTCATCGAGGTAGATGTGCATTTCGTTGACGCGGCCGAAGAGGTTGTGGAGGTCGCCCATGATGTCCTGATACGCGCCGGCGAGGAAGAAGCCGATGTAGTAAGGCTCGCCGGGATGCCAGCGGTGGAGCGGGAGGGTTTCCTTCACATCCTGGAGATCGATGAATTTCGCGACTTTGCCATCCGAGTCGCAGGTGATGTCCACAAGGGTCGCGTTGCGATCGGGGCGTTCGTTGAGGCGATGGATCGGCATGACGGGGAAGAGTTGGCCGAGCGCCCAGTGGTCGAGGAGGGATTGGAAAACGGAGAAGTTGCAGAGGTATTGGTCGCCGATGGCGATTTCGATTTCGCGGACCTCCTCGGGGATGTGTTCGGCGTCGCGGAAAAGCTCCACGATGTTCGCGGCAATCTGCCAATAGACGGTTTCGATGCCTGCCTTGGCGCGGAGGTCGAGGAGGCCGAGGTCGAACATCGATTGGGCGCGCTCGCGGATTTCTTGGGCGTCGTGGAGATTCTCGAGGCGGTTTTGGGGAGTGAGGTTGTTGCGGATTTCCAGGATGTCGGCGAGGAGTGGAATCTGGCTGCCTGCGGTCGGTGTGGGTGGTTCCTGGTGGCTGGCTTTTTCGATGGCGCCAAAGGTTTCAACGATGAGCACGGAATGCTGGGCGACGATCGCGCGGCCGCTCTCGCTGACGAGCGTGGGATGCTCGACGGACTCGGAGTCGCAGACCTCCTTCACGGTGTAAACGATGTCGCGCACATACTCGTCGAGCGAGTAGTTCATCGAGCTGTCGAAGGTGGTGCGGGATCCATCGTAGTCCACGCCGAGGCCGCCTCCGACATCGAGATAGCCGAGTTCGTGGCCCATTTTGGAGAGCTTCGCGTAGAAGCGGGCCGCTTCGCGAACGGCGCGTTTGATGGTGCCGATATCGGGCACTTGGGAGCCGACATGGAAATGCACGAGCTTGAGGCAGTGGGCGAGTCCGGCGGCATGGAGCATATCGCTGGCCTCCACGAGGTCGGCGGTGGAGAGGCCGAACTTGGCATTCTCGCCGCCGCTGGTGGCCCACTTGCCGGCGCCCTTCGAGAGCAGGCGGACGCGGAGGCCGATGAGGGGCTCGATTTTCATCGTCTGCGAAACACGGAGGATGTGCGCCAACTCTTCGAGTTTTTCCACGACGAGGATGACTGTTTTGCCGAGCTTGCGGCCGAGGAGGGCGTTTTGAATGAAGCTCGTGTCCTTGTAGCCATTGCAGATCACAAGGCTCTCGGGGTCCGAGTGCACAGCGAGAGCGGCGAGAAGCTCGGGCTTGCTGCCGGCCTCGATGCCGAAGTGCCAGGGCTTGCCGGCGTCGAGGATTTCTTCCACGACTTCGCGGAGTTGGTTCACCTTGATGGGAAACACGCCACGGTATGGCGCGCTGTAGCCGGCCTCGGAGATCGCTGTGGCGAAGGCCGTGTTGATCGTCTCCACGCGGTCGCGCAAGAGGTCGTGGAAGCGCACCACGAGAGGAAATGCCAGCTTGCGGCTCCGCGCCTCGGCGACGACATCCATGAGATCGATCGTCTCGCCATTGCGCTTGGGATAAACGCAAACATGGCCGTCTCCGTTGATGCCGAAGTAACCACCGCTCCAGCGGTCGATATTGTAGAGTTCGCGGGCTTCGGCGGTGTCGAAGGATGTGGTGGTTTCCATGGATTTAAAAATTGATGACGGTATGTGTCGAGGTTTGACTGACGGTGGCGGCTTCTTCGGGCGTGATCCAGCGTTCGGCGAATGCGGCACCCCATGAGTCCGAGATGGCAATTTCACCGGTTTGCTTGTTGTAGCCGATGATCATGCAAACATGGGCACTATCACGCTGCGGCCGGAACTTCCTAACCTCCTTGCGCGCTGCGGCGAGAACTTTTTTCCACTCCGTGATATCAGTCATGTTCTTGCGCGCTTGAATGCGGCTGTTCACGGCAATGTTGAAGTCTTCCGAGGAGAACATCGCCCACATGATCGGCAGGCCGCGGTCAATAAATCGCGAGACGCTCACCGCATCGATCTTCATCGCGGGGGATTCGATTCTTCTACCTGCTTGGATGACAGACTGGCTCGCACCGGTAGAGATGGCATCGATCGATGATCCTCCACCAGCCTGTGTGCCGCCTGCCATGGCAAGGGTATACATGTCGGCCGGGACTCCCATGTAGCGCATGACACGCTCCCAGGTGGCCGGAACGCAGTAGCCCTTGGGGCCTTGATTCACCATAGGCATGTCTTTCAACACCACATCGCCGTTTGCCCTTTTTTCAATGCGATTGGCGACTGCCTCTCTAATCACGGAATCTGGAATGCGCGATTTCCCTCCAGCATCCGCCGACTCGGTGGTCATCACGCGAAGGGCTACATACTCGTCGCGCGGCGAGGCAAGCAGAAATGCGTGTCCGTTCCAGTCCCATCTCTTAACGGACTCGCGTGTTTCGCGACCTTGGCCGAAGCGGTCTGCAATCGGTTCGCCAAAAAGCTTGGTGAGCATTTCGGTGAGTTTTTTTTTGTCGTTTTGAATGCTCCTTTTGTAATCGAGGATTTGAGTGTTTCTCGCTCGTGTGGAGCTCTGATTGGAATCAACCGAATCGCCCTTGTTGGCAAAAATGATGGATAGTCTGGCTGGTTTTTCCTCCTCGGCATGGAGCGCGAGGGAATAAGGACGGCATCCCAGCAAGAGTTCACTTGCGTCGGGGTATTTACGGAAGCTTGAGTCGATGGAGCTTCGGGATTCTTCGGGCCATTCAAGACGGGCAGCCACATCCTGCGCATTGTCATCCCACAGCGATTCATCCGCAAAAATCGGCACTCCGAAGGCGTTATTCAAATCCAAGGTTGTCGGTGCGCCCGACGCGCTTTTTGTCAGAATCAGAAACAAACCGGCCGCGATAAAGAAGGCGGCTTTCATGTAGAGTCGGTTCATCAAAAGAATCGGCACACTAAGGGGTCGCGAAAATTTTTCCATTCGATTTCTGCACCCGCGAATTTTTTATTCGTTACAGTTCTTCCGTGGTGACACGGGAGGGTTCTGGGATGTATTGATCTGCCGCCGAATCACCCAATATGCATCGACCCAAATCCGCTGAATTCATCGAGGAGCAGGGCGTTTTCTTTCCCGAATTGGCTTCCGCCGACCGCGCCCGCGCGGCCGGGGCTGTGAAAAACTTCGTCCTCGATACCAATGTCCTCCTCCACGATCCAAACTGCTTGAACCGGTTTGAAAACAACCATGTTTTCATTCCCGTGGATGTGCTCAGCGAGTTGGACAATTTCAAGAACGAGCAGAGCGAGCGGGGAGCGAACGCGCGGCAGGCGCATCGCATGCTGAGCCGGATTTTTGGCCACGACTCGGTGAGTGTCACAGGCGGCGCGCCGACCACCGGCGGCGGCACGGTGAGGATTCTGGTGAACAATTTCCTCGAGAAAAGCCGTCAATCGGCGGGCATGAAGCGGTTCGTGAAAATTTTCCCCGACCAGTCCCGCATGGATCACCGGATCATTGGAGCCGCGCTAGCGCTGCAGGAGCAGGAGACGGCACCCACATTTCTCGTCACGAAGGATATCAACATGCAACTCCGCGCGATGGCGATCGGTCTGCCATGCGAGGATTATCTGAACGACAAGGTGGCGGTGCCCGATGTGGAGACCGGGGAGCTTCGTGCGATCCAAGTCGAGGCGCACGAGTTGCAGCGTTTCGGAAGCTCGGGGTCCATCGAGTTGCCCGCCTTGCGCACGGGGGCTTTGGATTTGAACGAATATGTTTTGTTGAAGGTGTCGGATTCGAAGCAGCTCCCCGCGCGGCATCACGGCGGGGGCCGCCTTGCACGCCTCAACATTCCTTCCCAGCTCCAAATTCCGAAGGGCATCGAACTCCGGCCGGCGAATCCGGGCCAGCAGTGCTTTCTGGATGCGTTGCTGGATCCCTCGATCTCGCTGGTCACCTGCTACGGTCAGGCGGGAACGGGCAAAACACTCCTTGCCGTGGCGGCGGGGCTCTTCCTGACGGGCAAAAATGATTTCAACGGACTCACGGTGAGCCGTCCTGTCGTGGCCATGGGCGACACGCTGGGTTTTCTGCCCGGCACGCTGAATGAAAAAATGCATCCCTGGCTGCAGTCGATCTACGACGCCTGCGAGGTTCTTCTCCCCCTCCAACCGCCGAAGCGGGGCGGAAAGGGACGCTCGGACGGGGATCGCCGGAAGGACGGGCCACCCTCGCAGCAGGCGGGGCAGCACCATCCGGTGGTGAAACCCTACGAGCAACTCATCGAGCGCGGGCTCTTGGAGATCGAAGCGCTCTGCTACATTCGCGGCCGCTCGATTCCGAACCGCTTTTTTGTGCTCGACGAGGCGCAGCAGCTCACGCCCCTCGAGGCCAAGACTGTTGTGACCCGCATGTCGCGTGGCTCGAAGCTGGTCATGGTGGGAGATCCCGCCCAGATCGACAATCCTTATGTGGACAGCCGCTCGAACGGGCTTGTTTACACGCGCAACCGTCTTCGCGGGCAGTCGCTCACGGCGCACATCCGCCTCAGCAAAGGCGAGCGCAGTCCGCTGGCAGAAATCGGTGCCAGCAAGATGTGATGGGAGTTTTTAAGTTTTCAGCGGCGGGCAAGCCGGACAGGATTCTGGTTTGACCATGGATGATCTGAAGAATCGAAATATCCACCCGGAGACGCGGCGTTTTTTAGGGCGGAGCGAGAAGGAGGAATTGCTCGGGCAGCGCGGGGCGGTGCTCTGGCTCTACGGGCTCTCTGGTTCGGGAAAATCCACCATCGCCAATGCTGTCGAGCGCGCTCTGCATGCGGAGGGTCGATTCACCGCGATCCTGGATGGGGACAATCTGCGCGCAGGTCTGAATGCTAACCTCGGCTTCTCGGATGAGGACCGCGCGGAAAATGTCCGTCGCGTCGCCGAGACGGCCAAGCTCCTCGCGGGTTTGGGCGTAATCGCGATCGTGTCTGTCATCACTCCACGCCGGGAATTGCGGGCGCTGGCGGGGCGAATCATCGGTGGGGATTTTCACGAGGTTTATGTGCGCGCGGCCTTCGAGACCTGCGCTGCGCGCGATCCCAAGGGGCTGTATGCAAAGGCGAGGGATGGCGCGATCAAGCAGTTCACCGGCAAGGACAGCGGTTTTGAGGAACCCGACAACGGGTGCCTGACTCTTGACACGGAGGCTTCTTCGGAAGAGGAATGTGCCTCGCATTTGCTCGAATATCTCCGCTCGGCCACGGCCCACGGACGCCCGCTCTGACCAGCGGAGCCGCTTTTGCAAAGCGTTCTTCAAACACACATGCCCACTTATTCTCTCGACCATCTCGACCAGATCGAAGCGGAGGCGATTTACATCCTCCGCGAGACGGCCGCTCAGTTTCAAAATCCCGCTCTACTTTTTTCCGGCGGCAAGGACTCGATCGTAATGGCCCATCTGGCTGCCAAGGCTTTCTGGCCGGCGAAAATCCCTTTTCCACTCCTCCATGTGGACACCGGCCACAACTTCACCGAGACCATTGAATACCGCGACGCCTTTGCGGAAAAACTCGGCGCGCGTCTGGTGATCGGTTCCGTCCAGGCATCCATCGATTCCGGCCGGGTGAAAGAGGAGAAAGGCCCTTTTGCCTCCCGCAATTCTCTTCAGACCGTGACGCTGCTCGATACGATCGAAGCGCAAAAATTTGACGCCTGCCTCGGTGGCGGCCGCCGCGACGAGGAGAAGGCCCGCGCCAAGGAGCGCTTCTTCTCGCACCGCGATGAGTTCGGCCAATGGGACCCCAAAAACCAACGCCCCGAGCTGTGGAATCTTTTCAACGGGAGATACAATCCCGGCGAGCATTTCCGGGTTTTCCCGCTCTCGAATTTCACCGAGATGGATGTGTGGATGTATATCCAGCGCGAGGAGATTGAGCTTCCATCGCTCTACTTCGCCCACGAACGCGAGGTCTTCGCCCGCAACGGCTCGCTCCTCGCCGTCTCCGAATGCGTGCCCATGCTCGATACCGAGAAGGCCGAGAAAAAAACCGTCCGCTTCCGCACCATCGGCGACATCACCTGCACCGGCGCGGTGGAATCCACCGCCTCGAATCTCGACGAGGTCATCGCCGAAGTCGCCGCCGCCCGCCAGACCGAGCGAGGCACCCGCGCCGACGACAAACGCTCCGAAACCGCCATGGAAGACCGCAAACGCGAGGGGTATTTTTAATGGAAACACGAATTTCTCACCACGGAGAACACGGAGTTTTTAAGACTCATCTGATCTCTCCTATCCGGCACTTTCCTTACCCCTCCGTGTTCTCCGAGGTTAAATTTATTTCTTAAAAATGGATCTTCTTCGCTTCGCCACCGCCGGTTCTGTTGATGACGGCAAATCCACTCTCATCGGACGCCTGCTTTATGATTCCAAGAGCATTTTCGAGGACCAGCTCATGGCCGTCGAGGAAAGCTCCCGCCGCCGTGGAGATGCCGTCGTAAACTTGGCGCTCCTCACAGACGGCCTGCGCGCCGAGCGCGAGCAGGGCATCACGATCGATGTCGCCTACCGCTACTTCGCCACGCCACGCCGGAAATTCATCATCGCCGACACGCCCGGCCATATCCAATACACGCGCAACATGGTCACTGGCGCCTCCACAGCCGATCTCGCGATCATTCTCGTCGATGCCCGCAAAGGCGTGATCGAGCAGACCAAGCGCCATGCGTTTGTTTCCAATCTCCTCCGCATGCGGCACCTCGTGCTCGCGGTGAACAAGATGGATCTCGTCGATTACAGCGAGCAGGTTTTTCAGGACATCGTCGCGAGTTTCCACGAATTCGCATCCCGCCTGGACAATGTGGCGGACATCACGGCCATCCCGCTCTCGGCCTTGAATGGCGACAATGTTGTGGACAAATCCGACAAGATGCCGTGGTTCAAAGGCTCCTCGCTTCTTTATCACCTCGAAACCGTTTACACCGGCGGCACGGCGAACCATGTGGACGCCCGCTTCCCGGTGCAGTGGATCATCCGTCCGCTTTCGCAGGAACACCACGACTTCCGTGGCTATGCGGGCCGTGTGGCCGGCGGGGTTTTCAAGCCCGGCGATGCCGTGACTGTGATGCCCTCCGGCTTCAGCACGCGCGTAAAAAAAATCCACCTTCCCGGCGGCAAGGAACTCGGCGAGGCCTTCCCGCCGCAGTCCGTCGTGATGACCCTCGAGGACGAGATCGACATTTCCCGTGGCGACATGCTGGTCAAAGCCAACAACCCGCCCGAGGCCTCGCAGGATGTCGAAGCCATGGTCTGCTGGTTCTCTCAAAAGCCCATGGAAACCCGTGGCAAATACCTACTCCGGCACACCACAAAGGAAACCAAGGCCATCGTGCAGGAATTGCGCTACCAGGTGGACATCGAGACCCTTCACAAAAAAGAAGGCACATCAGCGCTCGGAATGAACGACATCGGCCGAATCGCCCTGCGAACTGCCGCACCCTTGTTCTACGACTCCTACCGTCGCAACCGCCTCACAGGTTCCTTCATCCTCATCGACCCCGGCACGCACGAGACCGTCGCGGCAGGCATGATTGTGTAAAGTCGTCTCGCTCCGCCGCAAAATACAGAGGGGCATGGCCGTCTCGGCCGTGTAGGCGCAGGGCGCGGTTTGTCATCGATCCGCCGGCATTCAAATTGGTCGTCTGAATTTTTTCCTCATACGCAAAGGATTATTTAAAAATTTGAGCATAAGAATGTTTTTTGTTGCCTTTAATCGATAATTATAAATAATTGTCTGCCTTATGAACAAAATAATCCTCGCTATCCTTGCCCCTACAGCTTTGGCTTTTGTCACAGGCTGCACTCCCACAGCAAAAAACTCGATCGCCGGTGGACATGTCGATCCAGCGATTTCTGGTGTGGATGCACGCCTCGTTCCCACAAGCCGAATCAATGGGCAAAGCGAAGTCGAAACCATCCAAGTCCTCGGACTTAAATTCAACAAAGGCGTCGAAGAGAATCGTGTGGGATGTGTAGGCAACCGCCTGCCATTGGCTTGCGAATTCTCCTTGAATCCCTTCGTTTACCTGTTCCGCTCGCCTGCAGATCGTCAAGCAGCCCTCGACACCGCATATTACAATGCGATCGAAAACGGCAACTGTGACGGCTTGGTTGAAACCAAATCCACACTCAAAGTCACTGGTTACTCGATCCTCGGGCTCTTTGGCCACGGCGTTGCCACGGCATCTGTTGATGGCTACGGCGTGAACATTGCCAAAGGCGCACTCCACAATTGCAAGTAATCGTATAGACCTGCAACAACGCGCCAACTCGCAAGGGTTGGCGCGTTTTTTTGCGCCGAGCCCGCGAAAAAAGAGAGGGCATGGCCGTCTCGGCCGTGCAGGCGCAGGGCGTGGTTCTTCATCGATTCGCTTTCTCGCGCGTCGCGAGTGTTGGCGTCGCTCCAGAAACGGCGCGTTCGCGCCTGAAAAATGGGACTCCGACGGCCTCCGGCTCTTAGCCTACGCCTCGGAGAGCGCGGCGTCCCTACCATTTTTACGAGGTGCTGCCGCACCAGAGCGCGCATGGAAGCGCGATTGGCGTTTTAGTTTGCGATCTCGGTTGCTGGAGTCTGGCGGGATTTGAAGAGAATGCCGAGCAAGAGGGTGACGGTGCTGCCGATGAAGACATAGTAGGGCCAGGAGATGGCGGGCCACCAGGTTGGCATGAAGAGGCCGAAATTCCACTCGGCTGGGATCAACTGGAATTTGAGCAGGGCGAGGGGATCGATGGCCGGGATTTTGACTTTTCCAAGAACCAGGACGGCGGCGATGCCGATTAACATTGAGAAGACATTTGCGACATCGTTGCCCCGGGATTTTGTGAGGACGCCGAGCAGGAAGATGCCGAGGAGCGAGCCGTAGCCGTAGCCGAGCACGCCGAGGGCAAGGGGGATGATTGTGATGTTTGTCTCCAGCACGGCGTAGGCGGCACCGGTGGCGACGAGAATCATGAGTCCGCCGAACACGAGGGTGGCCGTGCGTGCGGCGCGGATCGATTGGGCGTCGGTCGAGGTTTTGTTGAAGTAGGGTTGGTAGAAGTCGCGGATGAATGAGGTGGCCAGGGCATTGAGCGCGGCGGAGGTGGATCCCATCATGGTCGCGAAAACCCCTGCGATGATGAGCCCGCGAATGCCGGCGGGCATTTCGTGGACGATGTAGTGGGCGAAGATTTCGTTGTGTGCGGCGGGCAGGGAGGGATCGGGGCTTATTTGATAGTAGACCCAGAGGAGGATGCCGACTGCGAGGAAGGCGAGCACGATCGGGATGTCGGCAAATCCGCTCAGAATGAGGCTGAATCGGCTTTTCTTGATATTCTCCGCCGTGAGCATGCGTTGCACCATGTCCTGGTCGGTGCCGTGGGTCGCCATGGTGAGGAATGTCGAGCCGAGGATCGCAGCGAGGATGGTGTAGGGATTTTCCAGCATTTGCCGGAGGGCTTCGCCAAAGGGCTTCGTCGCCTCCCAGCCTGTCTGGAACATGGAGACCTGGCGTCCATCCAGCATTTCATTCACTTTTCCAAGGCCGCCGGGGATGCTGTGCAGGATGGTGAACATCGCAAAAACCACCGCGCCACACATGAGGCAGGCTTGGATGAGATCGGTCCAGACGACGGCCTTGATGCCGCCGATGGCTGTGTAGGCGGCTGTGACAGCTGTGACAAAGACGATGCCCCAGAAATAAGTCCAGATCGTGATTTCCGTGCCGGGGAAAAGGTAGCGCCAGATCACGACAAGGATCACGCCGCCGAGGTAGAGTCGAACACCGATTCCGAGCACGCGGCCGAGGAGGAAAATCCCGCTCGCCATGTTCTTCGTGCGCGGGCCGAAGCGGACGGTGAGGTATTCGTAGATGCTCTGGACTTTGAATTGGAAATACGGAGCGATGAAAAGATACGCGATGATGATGCGGGCGAGAATCGTTCCGATGGCCAACTGCGCGTAGGCGAAGCCGAGGGTCTTGTAGCCTTCGGCCGGCGTGCCAAGAAATGTCGCCGCGCTGGTCTCGGCGGCGATGATGGAGGCCAGGACGGCCCACCAGGGGATTTTGTGTCCCCCGAGTGCGAATTCCTGCAGGGTTTCGTTCCGGCGTCCGGCATAGAGGCCGATACCGACGATGACGACGAAGTAGGCCAGGATGACAAAGCCGTCGATGAAAAGGGCGGCGTTGTGTGTCACGGGCGGAGGGTTTTGATGAGCACGACGGAATTCCTTCCGCTGGCTTCGTATTTTTGGAGTCTTTCGGAAGGCAGAACGGAGGGATCCGCCGCTGTGAAGCCGCCTTTTTGCTGAAGGTAGCTGTAGGCTTGTGTGGAGAGGGCGAAGAGCGTTTTCACGCCTTTCTCACGGGCGAGGTTTTCCACAAACGCCATGAGCTTGCGGCCGTAGCCCTGGTTTTCCTGGGCCTTGCGCACATGGAGGCATGCGAGCTCGGCGGCGGATTGATCGGGATAGAGGTGCAGGGCCACGCAGGCCACGGGCGAACGGTCCACTTCCAGAAGCCAGTAGTCATTCAGGCACTCGAGAATCTCGGTGCGCGAGCGGCGAACGAGTTCCTCGTTCTGCACGGATTGACGGATGAGCGAGATCACGGACCGGACATCCTTTTTAAAAATGCGCCGGATTTGTTGATACTCGTTCGAGTAAACCATGGTCCCGATTCCCTCGTGGCTGAAGACCTCGCTGAGCAGGCCCTCGTTCATGCCGCCGTTCAGCAGGTGTGCGCGGGCGACGCCCTGGCGGCAGGCCTTGGCGCCATTCTCGAGCTTCGAGAGAAGTCCGGTCGGGAAGTCGGCCTTGCATTTTTTGATGAGATCTTCCGTCTCGGAAATCGAAAGCTGGCGCGGCAGCGGTGTCGATTCCTCGAAGACCCGGCCGGGCGCGAGATAAAGGATTTTTGCGGCTCCGAGCTCCACGGCGACTTCCAGCGCGACGCTGTCGGAGTTCGCCCGATAGGTGCGTCCCTCGCCATCGAAGCCCATCGGAGGAATGACCGGAATGATTCCTTCGTCGAGGAGAAGGCGGAGCGCCTTGGTGTCCACACGCTCGACCTTGCCGGTGTATTGTTGATCCACGCCGCCGATAATGCCTGCGGGGTGGACGATGAGGGCGTTGATGTAGGCGGCGCGCAGATCAACGGAGGAGAGACCCTCCATGATTTCATTGGTGAGCCGGATCGCCGCATCGATGCTCACTTGCAGCGTGGGTTCGTCCGTGAGGCCGATGCCGTCGGAATTGGTGATGCGGACTCCGCGCGCGGCGGCCAGAGCCTGGATTTGATGGCTTGCGCCATGCACCAGGACGACTTTGATGCTCAGAGAGCGGAGCACGGCGAGATCCAGAAGGATGTTCGGAAAATTCTCCGAGTCCACGACCTCGCCATCCACCGCAACCACAAAGATGCGCTCCCGGAAGAGGGGCACATATTGCAAAATTTCACGCAGGTCGGAGACGTTCACGAATGAGTGTTCCGCTGATAACAGATGATCCGCCCGCGACATAGTGGAAAATAACGCTGGCGGGAGGGAATGTCCGGTCGTTAGTTTGCGGCCCATGTCCTTTGAAAAGTGCCTGCTCGCCGCGCAGGGTTATCTGGAACTTGATATGCCGGTCGAGGCCATGGCGGAGCTTGATTCCATGCCGGCGGAGGACAGGGAGGTGGAATCCGCTTTGCAGCTGAGGCTTTTCATCACCATGAAAGGCCACAGGTGGGATGAGTCGCTGCGGATTTGCAAGCAGCTGCGGGAGCGTTATCCCGAGTCTGTCGCCGGCTACATCCACGGAGCATTTTGCCTGCACGAACGCGGGTGCACGGGCGAGGCGCTGGATCTTCTGCTCAGCGGTCCGCCTGCGCTGCTGCGGGAGGCGACCTATTTTTACAATCTGGCCTGCTACAGCGCGGTTCTCGGCGATCTGGACGCGGCGGTGGATTACGCCCAGAGGAGTTTTGCGATGGATGACAAGTTCCGCGACATCGCCAAGATCGATCCGGACTTGAAGGAAGTCCGCAATCAGTTGTGAGCCGCGTCGAGCAGGCTTTTCAAAACAACTTCTCCGGCGGCATCGAGGTCGGTGCCGGATTGAGCATTTTCCGTGATGGTGGCGAGGCTGTCTCGCTGAGTGGAGGCTTTTGCGATACGGCCCGAACGCTGCCATGGAATCGTGAAACGCTTGTGCTCATCTGGTCAGCCACGAAGGGCGTGGCTGCCGCTTGCACGCTGCATGCCATGCAAGAAGCGGGCGCTGTTCTCGACACGCGCGTTGCCGATTTTTGGCCCGAATTCGGTCAGGCGGAAAAACAATCGCTCACGCTGGCCCATGTCCTTTCCCACCGCGCCGGGCTGTGCGCGTTGGATGATGTGTCGGCCAGTATTCTCGACCGGGAAAGCGTCGTGCGGGCGATCGAAAAACAAGGGCCCCTTCTGCCTGTGGAGGCCGGCCCCGCCTACGGGCCGAGGGTCTTTGGATTTGTGCTCGATGAAATCGTGCGCCGTCTCGCCGGCAGGGAATCGCTCGCGGATTATTGGCGCAGGGTTTTTGCCGAGCCGCTCGGCATCGACTTGTGGATCGGCCTTCCGGAAAATCAAAATTCCCGCGTGGCCACCATCCTCCCGCCGCGCGCCGGCCCGCCTGCTGCGGGCGACGAGCTGTTCTTGCGCGCTTTCACCGATGCGAATTCCCTCACGCGCCGCGCCTTCGCGAGTCCGCCGGGCCTCTCGGGAATCTCGGCCATGAACGCCCCGCAAGTCCGCGCCGCCTCGCTGCCCTCGATGGGAGGCATCGGCTCAGCGCAGGCCTTGGCGAAATTTTACGCCATGCTGTCCTGCGGAGGCGTCTGGGAAGGGCGGACTTTGTTCAAAAAAGAAACGCTGGGCTGGATGTCCACCCGGCTCACTCAGGGCTTTGATCCTGTTCTGCAGCGGGAGATGTCTTTCTCGGCGGGCTTCATGATGGATCCGCTCGATGCGCATGGTTGCAAAATCCGCTCGCTACTGGGTCCATCGCCCTCCGCATTCGGTCATGCGGGTGCCGGAGGAAGCCTCGGTTTTGCCGATCCGGAGCAGGGCGTCGGGTTTGGTTATGTCATGAACCAAATGGAAAGTGGCGTGCTTCCGCATGAGCGCTGCACCTCTCTGGTGCGCGCTTTTTATGAGAATTAATTAAAAATCGTCACCGGCGTGCCGGCCGGTGCGTTCTCGAAGAAAACTTTCACCATCCGCTCCGGCATGCGGATGCACCCGTGGCTGTCAGGAACACCGGGAAGGAATCCCTGGTGCAATCCCACAGCGGTGCGGCCAAGTCGCATAAAAAATGGCATCGGAGAGCCGGCAAAACTTCCGCCCGGCGGCACAGGATCCTTGCCTTTGGAAACATTTTTCACCAGCACATCGCCCTGGGCATTGACATAGTCGCCGTAGAGGTTCGAGACATGGTTGGGATTTTTTTGGGTGATCTTGTAAGAGCCGGTCGGGGTTCCATAGCCTTCGCGGCCGGATGATATGGCCGAGACGCCCACGAGCTTTGAGCCCTTGTAGAACGACGCTTTTTGATCCGAGAGATCGATGACAATGGATGGTGCCCCCTCCACGCCATCGCCGTCCCAGTAGGAGTTTTTATCGGCGAGCGTGGATTCGGCGGAGCGAGAGATAATCGATCCGTCGGTTCCGAGATAGCTCGTGGAGGTGCTGGTCAGGCGTTTGTCGTAGTTCGCGCAGCCGGAGAGCATCAGGGCCGTGGCGATGAGAAGAGTGAAGTCCTTGCGGGTCATGGCGTGCGGCGGAATTAAACGCAGCGGCAGCGCAGCGTCAAGCAGCAGCGCGTTTATCTGGTGCTCCAAAGAATTTTCTCAGTAAGGCTTTTCATTTGAAAAACCCTTGTTCACACTTTCGTGCACCTGCCCCAACCACCAAAAAAATTATGCCAGTTACAGCCAAAGGACTCGAAGGAATCGTCGCCAACTCAACCAGCCTCAGTGATGTTCTCGGACAAGAGGGCATCTTGATTTACGCCGGTTATGACATCAATGAAATCGCCGGAAACGCCACTTTCGAGGAGACGATCCATCTCCTGTGGCATGGAGAGCTGCCGAACCGCGCGCAACTCGATTCCCTTTGCAAAAAACTCCGCGCCGCTCGCGAATTGCCGCAACAGGTGGTTGATTTTCTCCGCAATGCTCCGAAGAACGCAGGGCCGATGGATGTCATCCGCACCGCAGTCTCGATGCTCGGGCTCTACGATGCGAATCCGAAGGAGGAAACTCCCGAGGCCAACTACAATCGCTCCGTCAGCATCACGGCGAAAATCCCGGTCATCACTGCCTATTTCCACCGCGCCCGCAAGGAGCTCGACCTGCCACCCGTCCGCACCGACCTCGGCGAGGCAGCCCATTTTCTCTACCTCATCAACGGCACCGAGCCGAGCGCCGAAGCCGCCCGCACGCTGGATGTCGCCTATGTCCTCCACGCCGACCACGGCATGAATGCTTCGACATTCTCCGCCCGCGTGACCATTGCCACGCTCTCGGATATGTATTCCGCCATCACCTCGGCCATCGGAACTCTCAAAGGCCCCCTCCACGGCGGAGCGAACGAGGGCGTCATCCACATGCTGCAGGAGATCGGCAGCGAGGACAAAGTGGACGCCTGGGTCGAGGCTCAGCTCGAGCAAAAGAAAAAGATCATGGGCATCGGACACCGGGTTTACAAGGTTCTCGACCCCCGCGCCCCGCATCTCCGCGAGATGGCCATCATTCTCAGCAACCAACTCGGCGAGCCGAAGTGGATTCGCATGAGCGAGCGCATCGCTTCGATCATGAAGGAACGCAAGGGCCTGAACGCGAATGTCGATTTCTACTCCGCTACGGTCTATTACTCCATGGGCATCCCCACCGATCTCTTCACACCGATCTTCGCCATCGCCCGCACGGCGGGATGGACAGGACATGTCATGGAACAACTTGCCGACAACCGCCTGTATCGCCCGCTCAGCGAATACACCGGTCCGGCCGTCGGAAAAAAATTCCAGTCCATCGACAAGCGTCCATGACCCCACGCCTGCAGGCGCGAGGCCTCCGCAGGTCATTCCGCATCGGGGGGACATCCATCGAGGTTCTGCGCGGTATCGATATTGATATCGCAGCAGGCGAGTCCGTGTTCCTCTGCGGAGCCAGCGGAGCCGGAAAGACCACGCTCCTCTACACCCTGGCCGGATTGGAGACCCCGGAAGCCGGCACCGTGGAGTTTGAGGGCCACTCGCTCTACGCGCTCTCGGGAAACGCGCTGGCCCGCCTGCGCAACAAGCGCATGGGCTTTGTTTTTCAATCCTACTTCCTCCTGCCGGAACTGACCGCCCTCGAGAATGTGCTGCTGCCGTCCCTCATCCGGGGAAAATCCGAAACCGCCCGTGCACGGGAGTTGCTCGAGCGAGTGGGGCTCTCCGGTCGTATGGACCACCTTCCCACGGAACTCAGCGGCGGCGAGCAGCAGCGCGTGGCCATAGCCCGCTCGCTTATCAACGACCCTGCGATTCTTTTTGCGGATGAACCCACCGGCAATCTCGATTCAAAAAACGGTGAGGTGATCATCAATCTGCTGCTGGATCTTTCGAAGGCGGATGGACGCACGCTCGCCGTGGTGACCCATGACGAAAACCTCGCGCGGCGGGGTGACCGTCTGGTTCGGATTGTGGATGGCCGTCTGGCTGCAAACTGACATGCCGCTCGACTATCCGGCCCCCTTCAATGAACTCACGCGCGAGCTGCGGCGCTTGCCGGGGCTTGGTCCGCGCAGTGCCGAGCGCTGTGCTCTTTGGCTCCTGGGCCACAAGGACGCCCGGCCCGCGCAGCTTGCCGCAGTCATCACAGCCGCCTCGTCATCGATCCACCCCTGCAAAAAATGCGGCTTCTTCGCCGTCGCCGAACTTTGCGAAATCTGCCTCCAGCCGTCGCGCCAAGGGAAAGAAATCTGCATCGTTGAGCAGGCCACCGACATCCTCCCGCTCGAGCGCAGCGGGGTCTTCCAAGGCCTCTACCACGCCCTCGGCGGCCGTCTTTCCCCGCTCGACCACATCGGCCCCGCGCAGTTGCGCATCCAACCGCTTCTGGAGAGAATCCGTGAAGAGAATCC
>JBJTGE010000020.1:0-8969 GCA_046093785.1 Spartobacteria bacterium | reverse complement strand
GATATCCTCTTTCACAACGCGCTTGGAGATGAGAATCGCGTCCTCGAAGTTGTAACCATTCCAAGGCATGAACGCGACGAGCACATTGCGACCGAGGGCGAGTTCACCTTTTTCGGTGTTCGGACCGTCAGCAATGACATCGCCTTTCTTGATCGATTGACCTTTTTTGACGATGGCCTTCTGGTTGATGCACGTGCTCGCGTTCGAGCGCATGAATTTGCGAAGCTCATAGACATAAACGCCGTTTTCCGGGTCGTCTTTGATTTTCTTCTTACCTTCGGGAAGCGATCCGTCCTTGGTGATGACGATCTGATTGGCTGTTACGGAAGCGACCTTGCCATTGGATTCCGCGCAAATAACAGCGCGGGAATCGCGGGCCACACGGGCTTCGAGTCCAGTTCCCACGAGCGGGGAGTCGGAGACGAGAAGCGGCACGCCTTGGCGTTGCATGTTCGAGCCCATGAGCGCACGGTTGGCGTCGTCGTGCTCGAGGAATGGAATGAGACCGGCAGCCACGGAAACGAGCTGCTTCGGCGAGACATCCATGTATTGAATCTGTGCAGGCTCGATCTCGAGGAAGTCGCCACGGTAGCGTGCGGAGACCTTCTCGCCGGAGAGATTGCCTTTGGCGTCCACTTCGGAATTCGCCTGGGCAATGTAGAAGTTTTCATCACGGTCGCCGCTGAGGTATTCCACCTGATCGGTGACGCGGCCATTAACAACCTTGCGATAGGGTGTTTCGATGAAACCAAATTCATTGATACGGGCAAATGTGCTCAACGAACTGATGAGGCCGATGTTCGGACCCTCAGGAGTTTCAATCGGGCAGATGCGGCCGTAGTGGGATGGATGCACATCTCGCACCTCGAAGCCCGCACGGTCGCGGCTCAGACCTCCTGGCCCGAGGGCCGAGAGACGGCGCTTGTGGGTGAGCTCGGAGAGCGGATTCGTCTGATCCATAAACTGGCTCAGCTGGCTGCGTCCGAAGAAATCACGCACGACGGCGCTGAGCGATTTCGGATTGATCAGCTTCTGAGGCGTGATCTGGTCGGTGTTGGCATCAAACAATGTCATGCGCTCGCGGACAAGGCGCTCTGTGCGGGCGAGGCCCACGCGGCACTGGTTGGCGAGAAGTTCGCCCACGGTGCGGACGCGGCGGCTGCCAAGATGGTCGATATCGTCGGTCATGCCATCACCCGCGCGGAGGCGGACGAGGTATTTCATGGCGGCGACAAAATCGTCCTTCGTGAGTGTGCGCTCGTTCTCGTCAACTTTGAGGTCGAGTTTTTGATTGATCTTGTGGCGACCCACGCGGCCTAAATCGTAGCGCTTGGCGTCAAAGAAAAGGCGCTTGAGCATGCTGCGGGCGTTCTGAACGGTTGGCGGATCGCCAGGGCGCAGCTTGCGGTAGATATCCTTGAGGGCCTCGTCCTCGTCGTGGGCGGGATCTTTTTTGAGGGATTTGATGATCGTGTCGTCGTCCTTGGTGTCAACGACCTTCACGGATTTGTGGCCCAAGCCGATCAACTGACGGACGATGGCTGTAGTAAGAGGTTCAAAGGCGCGACCAACGGTGATCTCTCCGTCGCGGATATCGGCGATGAGAACCTTGGTGGCGATTTCCTCCTCGTCGAGTTTCTCGCTGAGTTTGAGGTCCTGTGTTTTGTAGAAAAGATTGATGATCTGCTCGTCGGCAGGGAAGCCCACGGTGCGGAGGAAAGTCGTGGCAAGAAATTTCCGACGGCGCTTGCGGCGGTCGAGATAGACATAAAGGAGGTCTGTGGTATCGAACTGAACTTCGATCCAAGAACCACGGTCGGGAATGATGCGGAAGCCATGGAGGATTTTTCCATTGGCGTGGACAGATGTCTCAAAGCAAATGCCGGGAGAGCGGTGGAGCTGGGAAACGACGACGCGCTCCGCACCATTGATGACGAAGGTGCCTTGGGGTGTCATCAGAGGCAACTCGCCCATGTAAACCTTCTCTTCCTTCGTGCTCCGCTCGTCTTTGTAACGGAAGGTCACATACAGCGGGGCGCTGAAGGACTGGCCCTCGCGCTGGCACTCCAGGGCGGACATTTTGGACTCGCCGAGCTCGTAGCTTACGAAGTCGAGTGAGGATTTGTCTTCAAATCCAAAGATAGGAAAAAATTCGCGGAAGACAGCCTGCAAACCGATGTCGCGGCGTTTGCTGGCAGGGACATCCTTTTGAAAGAACTCGTTGTAGGAGTTGACCTGCAATTCGATGAGGTTTGGTGGCTCGATGGCCTCTGTCAATTTTCCGAAATGAATGCGTTCAGACATGTTTTTTTGCGGTGCCGCGGGTTGTTTGGCCTAATCCAAGGCCGGGGCCATCAATTTCTTCGTCAAAGCAAAAAGCTCCGTGACCGGACGAGGCTGGATTTTCCAGAATTTCCGATGGCGGATGCTAAAATGTTTTTGTGGGCGAAGGAGCAGATGGGTGTTTTTTGCTGGTAAAGCGAACGAATGAAAATAGCTAAACCCGCAGGAAGGTCAAGAGGTATTCCGGACCTCCCTGCGGAGTTTGAAACTGGCTTACTTGATGTCGACCTTGGCGCCGGCGGCTTCGATCTTTTTCTTGATCTCAGCAGCTTCTTCCTTGGTGACGCCCTCTTTGAGGGACTTGGGAGCGCCTTCGACGAGGGCTTTGGCCTCGGCGAGACCTAGTCCGGCCACAGCGGCGCGAACTTCTTTAATGACGGCGATCTTGTTGGATCCGGCATCAGTGAGGATGACATCGAAGGAGGTTTTCTCCTCGGCTGGTGCAGCAGCGGCTCCACCGGCTGGGCCTGCAGCGGCTACAGCGACGGGAGCAGCGGCGCTAACGCCCCATTTTTCTTCGAGTTGTTTAACGAGGTCAGCAATTTCGAGGACGGTGAGTCCGCTGAGCTGATCGACGAGTGCGGTTGTATCTGCCATATGGTGTGTGTGTGTTTTGGTATCGTCGTATCCCGAGGCATCGGGAAGTTTGAGTCAGGAAGCCGCCTGACCGACAAGGAACCGGTTGTGTTTTCTTGTTGTCCATCCCCTCGCCTCTCGGCTTGGGGATGAAATTTTTTCGGGAATTGTTACGCTCCGGCGAGTGCGTCGCCTTTGGCCTTGAGAACACGCGCCAGGCTGGCGGCGGGTTCGTTGAGGATGCGGACAAACTGGCTGGCCGGTGTTTGCAGGAGGCCCAGGAGCTTGGCGCGAAGCACATCCTTGCTCGGCAGGTCGGCGAGGGCGGCGACTTGATCGGCACTGAGCGCGGCATTGTCCAGAACGCCAGCGCGGACTGTCGGCAACTTGAACTCGGCGGCAAAGGATTTGAGCACCTTCGCGGCGGCGCAGATATCCACCTCGCCGGTCACCATGGCTGTCTGACCCGCAAGCGAGTCGGAGAGTTCAGGCATTTTCAACTCGGCGGCGGCGATGCGAAGAAAGGTATTCCTCACAACGCTCATGCGGGCGCCGGCGTCGGCCAGACGGGTGCGGAGATTTTCAAAATGCGGCACCTTCATGCCGGTGAAGTCAACGACAAGCAGGTAGGGCGAGGCTTGGAGCTTCTCGCGGATGTCGGAAACGATGAGTGTTTTCTCGGGTCTCATGGAATGAAATGCTTAGTTTTTGAGGTAGGGTGCAGGATCCACGGCGAGACCAGGGGACATTGTCGCGCTGAGAGTGATGGCGTTTACAAAGGAACCTTTGGCCGTGGCAGGGCGGGCCTTGACAACCGCGTCGATGACAGCGGAGCCGTTTTCCACGAGGGCTTGGGGTTCGAAAGAGAATTTTCCAACCGGCACGGCGACATTGCCGTTTTTGTCGAGCTTGAACTCCACGCGACCGGCCTTGACTTCCTTGACCGCTTTCGCGGTGTCGTCGGTGACTGTTCCGGTTTTCGGATTGGGCATGAGACCACGAGGTCCGAGCACGCGGCCGAGTTTGCGAACCTCGGCCATGGCGGCCGGAGTTGCGATGGCGACATCGAAATCAGAGAAACCTCCGGTGACTTTTTTGATGACATCTTCGAAGCCGACGATTTCAGCTCCCGCTTCTTTCGCCGCCTCGGCAGCCTGTCCGCTGGCGAAAACCAGAACGCGAACATTTTTGCCGCTTCCGTTTGGAAGGGGGCAGGTGCCGCGAACCATTTGATCGCTTTGCTTGGGATCGACACCCAGCTTGAAGGAGAGAGTGACAGTCTGGTCGAACTTCACAGCTGGAAGTGTCTTCAGAGTTTGAATCGCGTCGGCCAAAGAATATTTCTTGTTGGCCTCAACTTTTGCCGCCGCTGCGCGGTAGCGTTTGCTTCGTTGTTTTTGCATGGATTGTGTGCAGTGCGAGCGACCGTCCGGTCTCCTGCGGTTAGGTTTGCCCCGATTTCGGGAGGCGAGAATTTAGAGGGTTGGGTCGGAATGTCAAATTAAAAAAATAAAAAAATTGACTGGATCGACAACGCCCGTATTTTCCGCAATCCGCGAATCAACCAAAAGCGGATAGAATACCCATGAAAGCCCAATACATCGACGAAGCCTCCAAAGTGATTTCCGAGCCACAGGTCCTCATCAACATGGTCTCCCGCCGTGTGCGCCAGCTCAACGCGGGGAGCCGTCCGCTCATCGATGTCGACCCCGGCACAGGTCTGGCCGATGTCGCGCTTCTTGAAATCGCACAGGGAAAATTGATCACCGCGCCTGAGTTGGCCGAGGCGATCTGATTCGAATCCGGCGGCCCGAAGCCGCTTCCATGTCCTCCGAAATCACAACAAACAGGAAAGCCTTTCGGGACTACAACATTCTCGAAAAATTCGAAGCGGGCGTTGAGTTGAAAGGCACGGAGGTTAAGTCCCTGCGCGCAGGATTTGTCTCGATGCAGGGTGCCTTTGCCCGCATTCAGAATGGCGATTTGTATCTCTTCGATTGCGCGATCCAACCCTACGAACGCGCCAGCCACGAGCAGCATGAGTCAAAGCGCCCCCGCCGGCTTCTTCTACACCGGGCGGAGATCAACAAGCTCGCAGGAGCCGTCGAGCGAGAGGGCCTCACGATTCCCGCCCTGCGGATGTATTGGAAAAAAGGCCGCGTTAAAGTCGAAGTCGCACTTGGCAAGGGCAAGCTGGCCTCCGACAAACGACAAGATTTGAAAAAGCGAGTCGAGGACCGCGAGGCCGCGAGAACCGTCGCAGCCTTCAACAAACGCGGCCGCTGAGCCGCACAGGCTGAACAAAAGAGCGACTCAAATCACACCAATTGGTGACTCTCCGGTTGCATGACGACCTCGCTCAACACGAGGTGAGGTGGAGCATCGATCGCTTGTAAAATCAGGTCCGCAGCGGTTGCAACCGGGATCATTTTTTCACGCTGCACGGCCATTTGAATGTTATCCCAGAAAGGCGTGTCGATACCGCCAAGGTGGAAAAGACAGAATCGCAGACCCGAGCGCTGATACTCCTGCGCGAAGCATTTGATCATGCCGGTGAGGGCATATTTGCTGGCCACATAGGCCGAGGCGTTCCGCATGGGCGCCTTTCCCAGAATGCCGGGAATGGTGATGAACAGCCCCTTCTTCGCGGCGGCCATGGTTTTGCAGGCCTCTTTGGCGAGAAGAAATGCGGCGCGCGCATTCACATTCATGACATGGGTGAACTCCGCGTCCGTTGTATCCGCCGCAGGCTTGATGAGGCCAATGCCCGCGCAGTGCACCACGACATCCAACGAGCCCAACTTCGCAGCAGCCGCTGCGACGATCTTCTCAGCCGCGCCAGGAGCGGCCAGGTCGCCCGCAAGAAGCGGAGCGTCCAAGCCAAGTTTCTTGAGTTTTTCCTCCGAACGCCCGGTGAGAAAAAGAGAGTCGCCCCGTGCTGCGAGACGATTTGCCAACTCAGCCCCCACCCCGCTTGACGCGCCTGTGATCAGAATATTTGCCATGCCATGAATACGCACCGGAATTGCGGCCGGATACACCTTTCGAGCATGCCATCGAATCGTGAAGTCGAGGCATGGGGACACCACCCCATGGGCACGAACGCCTGCCGCTGGTTGTTTGACGCAAATGAAAAATCAACCCGGTTTGAAAAAGCGGTGCCTTCTCGGCATTCTCGCGTTGCTCCTTGTGGTGGGGGCTTCACCGGAAGCGGCTGCGGACTCTCCAGTCCAATTGGAAAACAAGGCACGCGGCGCGCTCAGCCGGCTTTTCAGACACAATCGATTGGCTGCGGAAAGCGTGGATGCCGCCTATGCGGTTCTCGTATTTCCCGAGGCCAAGAAACTCTCTCTGGGAGTCGGTGTCACGACAGCAACGGGCGTGCTTTTTGAGAAAATGAAACCAATGAGTTTTCACAATCTCACGGGCTTCTCATGCGGACTGGAACTGGGAATCCAAAAATTCGGCTATGCGATCTTTTTTATGAACGAAGAGGCGCTGGATTATCTCTACGACTCGCGCGGATTTGAGATCGGGAGTTCCCCAAGCCTGGTTATCGCCGACGGGATTTTTTCAGGCTCAAAATCCACGACCGCTCAAAGGCCGGGAATCCTCACATTCGCCTTCAGTCACACCGGCCTGGCGCTGAATCTAGGGGTTCATATCGCCAAGATCACGGAATACGAACCCAGCGAATGATAGAGCGCAGGCATTGCCAAAAGCAGGGGCGCATTTTTTTCGAAAAAATCTTCCCTCCCCCAGCGGATGTCCGAGCAGGGTTGATAGCCTGCGCGGTGAAATGAACATCACAATTCCATCATTCATCCGTGCCCTCCTGAAACGCCTCCACCCGGAGAACGCGTCCAGCAAAGGGTTGCCGACCCAATCGGAATTCCAATTCGATTCACCCGTAGCAGAAGACCGCCCCCTGCTCCGAAGAAGTTCCAAGATTCATCTGAACCTGGGCGAGAAGGATCCAACGCGCCTTCTTGCGAGCGTTGAAGAAGCGCTCGCCGGGGGACCCGAGGACTGCACGATCGAACTGATCGGCCCGGGAATTCTGCTTCACGACAATGCCCTCATGCTTTTTGAGGAACTGCGGAATCGCCCCTCGCACACGCGTCTGCACATTCGCGCACGCACCTGCCTCATCGACGGAGCGATCCTGCTCTGGCTCGCCGGGGATACGAGATCCATGCGGGCGGATGGATGGATTCAACTCTCGAGCGTGCGCAGCCAGCAGGCGGATTTGAGCGATACCGATGGTGATGTCTCGATTTTGTTCGAGGACGAGGAGCCGGCGAACACCGATCTGCGCTCGATTCATCGACACATCAACGAATGGTTGCCTGTTCAAGAAATCACCAGTCGCCGCCTCTTTGAACCCGAGCTTCGCGAATTCGGACTGCTCGACGATGCCGAAAGCCAGATTCAACTGGCTGCGTTGTTTCATTCCGAAGTCGCGGGAATCACCACTGCGCCGTCCCCGGAAACAGACCAAGTTGTCGCGCTAAAGCCCCAAAGCTTCCGGCGCTGATTGGATCGCCTTGACCTGCAACTTCGAGAGGCGATGGATGAGCCATGCGGTGATGTCGAAGTTGTCCACGAGGGTGGACATCTCCAGATTCCCAGCGGGTGAGAAGGCTCCGCAATCCTCCAAAAAGGCCTTTCGCATGGCGCGCACAGACGGGACTTTTTGTTTACTGGATTCAAAGAACTCCTGGATTTTTTGCGAATCCATGGAAGAAGTCGCCTCCGCACCGAGAAGAATATTGCCCTGCACCCACTCCAGAAGGCCCTTGGCACAAGCCTCGGCGTTGGGTGGAAGGGCCGACCGTGAGACCGCCAACTCCCCGGCGGCTTCACCGATGTGCCGGATCGTGTGCAGCCAGGCCCGGTAACGCTGAAGGCGAAGCGACTGATTTTGAGACAGCGGATTCTCCGAGGCGAGCCTGACGCAGAAGATCTCAATGGCGGATCCGAGCTGCACAAACGCCGGCATCTCGTGCGAATCGACATCCGCCGCAGTAGGCTTCGCCTCAAGGTTCAGGCTTCCAAAAAGGCGTCCGAGCTCCTTGGGAATCAAATCCAGCGCGGTCTCGGGATCGGCCAGCGCCTGCGAGCGGAGGAACTTCGGCTGCTCGGCATGCTCTGCGGCATCACTCGGCCAAAAGCGTTTCAGCAACACCTCGCAAAGCGGGAGAAACGGACTCAGAACGACCGCAGGAATCAAATTGGAAAGCAGAAACACAGCCGCCAAGCGCATAGCGTTGCCCCCGTCGAGGGAATGAACAAAAGCCTGCACGAGCGGGACACCCGCGCGCTCCACAAAGAACAACGCCATCATGAGCACACCGCTGAAGACGCAAAACAAATCCTCCATGCGCACGAGTCGGATCGACGAACCGCTGAGCCCACGGGCGAGAAAAGCCCGCAAGGCGATGGCTCCGAGATTGGTCCCGTAGATCGCCGGCGCGGCTTCCGCGACTCCAAAGGCTCCACCGGCCGCCAAGGTAATAAGCACCATTGCCGCGCCCGTATTTGACTGCAACAACGCCGCCGCTGCCACACCGATGAGGAATGCCTGAAATGGAGAGTGCAGCGCGACTTCGATGACTTGTCGAAACCACGCCTCGTCCTTGAGCGGAGCCAAGCCCGCGCCAAGTTGTTCGAGTCCGAAAAGAATAATGCCCACGCCGAGGACCGCTCCCGCGATGGTATTCCAAGGTTTTCGCCGCACAGACCCCATGGCGATGCCAGCCACTCCGACCACGAAGGCCACAACCGGATGGATGTTGAACGCCGCCAAAAATGCCAGCGCCGTCAGTCCCACATTGCACCAAACCACGATCACCCTCGCCGCAGCGGATTGGATCAGGCCGCTTCCAACCATGCTGACCAAAATAAATGTCACCGCCGTGGCACTCTGCATCAGCGCCCCTGCCACGAGTCCACAAACGCCCGACAGCCACGGGGTGCCGGTGGCCCGCCGCACAAGCTGACGAAACCCGCCGCCACTCAGGGAACGCATATTTTGTCCCGTGAGTTGG
>JBJTGE010000019.1:0-17333 GCA_046093785.1 Spartobacteria bacterium | reverse complement strand
TGCTTCTCGCGGGATTCCGTGTGCTGCGGGCCGGGTTGCTTCCGGAGTTGCCGAATTTTTCCCCTGTGGCCGCTGTGGCATTTTGTGGCGGGCTTTTTCTGCCGGGTGTCCTGGCTTGGCTCGTTCCGATTGGCGTCCTTTTTGTATCCGATCTGGCCTTGGCCATTTTGCTCGGCTATCCGGCCTTCAGTTCGGCCCAGTTTGTCTCCTGGGCCTGCATTCTGGCGGTCGTTGCAATCGGTCGTCTTTTTTCGAGGGTTTTCTTTTCCACACCACGGTTTTTTTCGGCTCTCATCGTCAGCGGGTTGTTTTTCTACATTGCGACGAACACAGCCGCTTGGATCGGAAATCCGGCGTATCCGAGAGGCTTGGGAGGCCTTTGGATGTCGCTCACGTCGGGATTGCCGGGCTTTCCTCCCTCCTGGATGTTTTACCGCAACGCGCTGGTCTCGGATCTCATCTTTGGAGCGCTGCTTCTGGCGGTGTGGTCACTCGCCCATCGAGCGGTGCAGGAACCGCGACCGCTTCGCAACACCTGAGCGGGTTTTCCTGAAAAATAAAAAACCCGGCCCGTCTCCGGGTCGGGGATTTCATTCGGCGAAAAAAAATCGCTTATTTCGCGACCGGGATCGGGTCCGGAGTGAGAGCCTTGGCTAAGGATGCGAGGCCCTTGTATTTTTTGCCGGTCTTTTTCACCATTCCCCGGGAGACGAGGTTTTGGAGTTTCTCGTAGGCGCGGAGGCGGAGCATCTCTTCGCCGCCGCTGGCCGCATTGCGAGCTTTGAGGCGCTCATGGACCTGATCGAACAACTGCTTGAATTCGAAGGATGTCTTTTTAGTAAGAACTGCCACCAGTTCCTCTGTAACCAAATCAGGTCCGCGTCGGGAGAACGCACTTTTTCGTTGCATAAGCATTAGGTGGCTTATTTACCACGAACCTGCGGAGTTGTCTATCTTTTGTTTCTTATTTCGCAAGTCTCAAATATTAAAATGCCATCAATTCATTCCACATAGGATGTATAAAATGGTGTTTTGTATTCAAAAAACGCCTCCCGGAGGCTTTTCACCCGTTCGCACAAACCCAAGTCCTCCGCAACCAAACAGCGCGTTCCCTTTTTTTCCGCCACAAAAATCGCCGACCAAATGCGGCGGGCAAATCGCAGGCGATGGCGGTTTTGTTTTTTGGAAATTCCGATTTACAAGGGGTCGGGGGCCATGCATCTTCTCTGCCCCGTTGCTCACGTGGCGGAACTGGCAGACGCATACGACTCAGGATCGTATGGGGCAACCCGTGGAGGTTCGAGTCCTCTCGTGAGCACCATTCTTTTCCGGGTATCTTAAAAAGTGGATAATCAACTGGCCCAAAAAAATCCGGAGTTCGTGCGAAGCACCTTCGCTTCGATCGCCGGACGATACGATCTGGCCAACCATCTTCTGAGCGGCGGGATGGATTTCATTTGGAGGGCCAAGCTGGCGCGGCTTGTGGCAGCGTGCCGCCCTTCCGAAGTTCTCGATCTCGCCACAGGCAGTGGGGATTTGGCCTTGGCAATCAAAAAGACCTGCCCAGCGGCGCGAATCACGGCTGCGGATTTTTGCCTGCCGATGTTGGAGCAGGCGAGGCTCAAGGGCGTCGAGAGGTTGGTCCAAGCGGATGGCTTGGCACTGCCTTTTTGCGACAAGGCGTTTGATGTTCTGACGGTCGCTTTTGGCCTGCGCAACATGGCAGATTGGAAGGCCGCGATCCTTGAGATGAACCGCGTTCTCAGGCCCGGCGGCGTCGTTTTCATTTTGGATTTTTCGCTGCCGGAGTGGGAGCCTTTGCTGTCGTTTTATCGCCTGTATCTTCACCATGTGCTGCCCCGCTTGGCGCATTGGGCCACGCAGCGCAAGGAGGCGTATGAGTATCTCGGCGGGTCGATCGAGACATTCCCGAGTGGTCGGAAAATGAATGCGCTTCTGGAGGAGTGCGGCTTTTCCTGCGAGGCTCCGAGGCCACTCACGCTCGGCGTGGTTTCGATTTATCAGGCGAGGAAACGCGGGTAGGTCTTCGCGGGTGGCGCATTTTGTGAATGGAAAATGGGCCATGCCGGAGGACGGCCCTCCCAAAGGGAGCACAGGCGTCCCGCCTGTGAAAGACACTCGCAAGGCAACCTCACCAGCGAGCAACAAAGCCCTGCGTCCGAGCAACCGGGACGGTCGCTCTCCCCTCTTCGCGCTGCCGCGCAGTAGAACGCACTTAAAACTTCACTCCCCCTGCCTGTCGAAGCAAAAAATGGGACGCCACGGAGGGCATCCCTCCGGCGGATTTCAATCGCCGAAGGAGATTTCGACGGCGCGGGCGTGTTCCACCAATTGGCCTTGGGGATCGACGCGTCGCATTTTGTGGACGGCTTCGGAGATCGGGACGGCGCAGGTGGCGTGGTTTTTGTAGCTGACCATGGAGCCGAATTTTCCCTCTTCGAGGAGTTGAACGGCTTTGATGCCGAAGCGTGTGCCGAGGATGCGGTCGAGCATGGTCGGCGCTCCTCCGCGTTGCAGGTGGCCGAGCACGCAGGTGCGGACTTCCTTGCCGGTTCGTGTTTCGATTTCGCGTCCGACGAGCTCGGCGATTCCACCGAGGCGGCTTTCGCCATGGATGGTTTGGATTCGGCAAACCCGGCCATCACGCGGTTTCGCTCCCTCGGCGACGACGACCATCGTGCATTTGGCGCCCTCTTTTTCGCGGCGCAGAACCTCGGCGGCTACTTTGGAAAAATCGAAAGCGATTTCTGGAATGAGAATGATGTCCGCCCCTCCTGCCAGGCCGCCGTGAAGGGCGATCCAGCCTGCGTGGCGGCCCATGACCTCGATCACCATCACTCGTTTGTGGCTTGTGGCGGTGGTGTGAAGGCGGTCGAGGGAACTGGCGACGCATTCCACGGCCGAGTCGAAGCCGAATGTCATGTCGGTCGCCTCAAGATCGTTGTCGATCGTCTTTGGCACACCCACAACCGGCAGTCCCGCGTGGTGCATCTGGAGCGCGGTGTTGAGCGAACCATCACCACCAACAACGATGAGGCCGTGGAGGTTCAGTGTCTGAAAAGTCTGGCGCGTTTTGCCGAGGATTTCAGCCGGAATGAAGGAGCCTTGGCGCCCGTTGCCCCGGGAAATAAATTGGCCTTTGTTCACCGTTCCGAGAAGCGTGCCGCCGAGGTGCATGATGCCTGCGGTGGCGCGGCGGTTCAGCACGAAATGGGTCTCCGGTGCGAGGAGCCCCTCGAAGCCGTCCTGGAATCCGATCAACTCCCAACCGAGTTTCTCGGCAGCGCGGCTGGCAGCGCGCAGCACGGCGTTGAGGCCGGGGCAGTCGCCGCCGCTGGTGAGAATCCCGATGCGTTTGCGCTCCATGGCGGGGCCTCAGAGGCTGGTGGATTTCTTCGTCGGACGGCCTTCGGCGGCCCAGGCGTCATAGAGGCTCCAGCCTTGATTGACGAGAGCGTGGCCCTCGCCGAAACGGTTCGGGGAATTCAGGACCACAACATTGATGCGGCGGGGGGTGATGAATACCGTCTCGCCGTCGCGCTGGGATTCCGGCGCGCGCTCGGAGGAGAGGATGAGGCAATCCCCCGCGCGGCGGGTGCGGCCGGTTTTCACGCCGTCGATGCCATCCTTGCCGAGAAGTTCGTTGGTGTTGTTGATTTCGATCGGTGTGTCGATGCCACCCCGGAAGATGTGGATCTGGCGGGATTTTTGGGACACGTAAAACGCGAAGCCCGCGCTGTTGTAGGCGTAGCGGACGAGGCGCGCGAGGTCCTCCGCTGTCGAATAGGGTGTGGCCATGTCGGTGCGGTGGTCCATTCCCGAGGGATTCAGGAAAAGCGTGCGCTTCATGAAAAGCGTCCGGGCGAGGGCATTCATGTGGGCGACGAAATTTTCCACGGGCGGCAATTCCTGGGCATTGGCGATCTGCGCTCCGATGTGGTTCGCCAGCGTGTGGGCGGCGATGTTGTCCGAGGCCAGAAGCGCGCAATAAATCAAGTCGCGCAGGCTCACCGTGTCGCCGGGTTGGAGTCCAGCGGTGCTCACCGCGCCTTCAGCCGCCGCATTGGCAGGCACCTCGGCCAGTGCGGCGAGGTCGGCCTTCTGGAGGTCCGCCCAATCAAGCGCGACGAGTGCCGTGGCGATCTTCGTGAGGCTTGCGACTTGGACTTTGGCGTTCTTGTTTTTCGAGTCGAGAATCGTGCCGGTCTGGTTGTCGACGATGATGTAGCTCTCTGCGGCGTGTGAGGTCCAAAGGAACGCGCTGAGAAGGGCTGTGGTGATGAGTTTTTTCATTGCTCCTGCTGCAAAAGTGTAGGTGTGCGGCGACGATAGCGGCAGGGGATGGGGTTTCAAATCCTTTTCAAAAAAGAAGGATTTCCCCGGCGTGCGGACATGGTATTCACGCCACATGCGCATTCTTTCCGGCATTCAACCTTCGGGAACCCTTCACCTGGGAAATTATTTCGGCATGATGAAGCCGGCGATCGAGCTTCAGGAAAAAGGCGAGGCGTATTACTTCATAGCCGACCTCCACGCTCTCACCACGGTTCACAACGCCGCCGCCTTGCGGGCGAATGTGCGGGAGTTGGCGGTGGACTTTCTCGCCTGCGGACTCGATCCGGCACGCGCTGTTTTCTTTCGTCAATCGGATGTGCCTGCCGTCACCGAGCTCTCATGGATTCTCAGCACGGTGACTCCGATGGGGCTTTTGGAGCGTTGCCACTCGTTCAAGGACAAGACCGCCCGTGGACTGGCGGCATCGCACGGGCTGTTCGCGTATCCGGTGCTCATGGCGGCTGATATTTTGATTTGCGACAGCGACCTCGTTCCTGTCGGCCGTGATCAGAAACAGCACTTGGAAGTGACCCGCGACATCGCCGTGAAGATGAATGAGACATTCGGGGAAATCTTCAAACTCCCGCAGCCGAGCATTCGGGATGAAACCGCCGTTGTGCCCGGCTTGGATGGGGCAAAGATGAGCAAGAGCTACCACAACACGATTGAGATTTTCGCCCCCGAGGCGGCGCTGCGAAAAAAAATCATGGGCATCAAAACCGATTCGACGCCCGTCGAATCGCCCAAGCCCACCGAGGGCTCTGTAATTCTCGACCTCTACAAACTTGTGGCCTCGCCGGCGGACTACCAGTCCATGCTTGATGCCTTCTTGAATGGCGGCACGGGTTACGGGGATTTGAAGAAGCAACTCTTCGCGGGAATCTGGGAATACTTCGCGCCGTTTCGTGTGAGGCGTGAGGAGATTTTGGCGGATCCCGCCTTTGTCGACCGTGTCCTCGCCGACGGCGCTGGCAAGGCGCGCGAGGTCTCGGATCGCGTGATGAAGCGCGTGCGGGCGGCGGTGGGGGTCGGCGAGGCTTAAGGTCCTCTTTTGCCTTCGCTACTTCGAAAATTATTCAAACACCTATGAACAAAACCCTGCTCGTATCCACGCGCAATGCCCACAAGGTCGCTGAAATTCGGGAGATTCTTGGTTCCGCATTCGAGGTGTTGGACCTCTCCACAATCTCCGGGGTGGGGGAGGTGGAGGAGACGGGTGTGACTTTTGAGGAAAATGCCACACTTAAGGCTTTGGCTGTGTCGGGGCATTTTGACGGGTGGGTGATTGCGGATGATTCCGGTCTCGAGGTCGATGCTCTTGATGGTGCGCCGGGCGTTTGGTCGGCCAGGTTTTCGGGGCCGGGAGCGACGGATGCCTCGAACCGTGCCTTGCTTTTGGAAAAACTCGGAGGCGTGCGTGGCAAGGAACGCTCTGCGCGTTTCCGCTGTGTGATCGTGCTCGCGCGGGCGGGTCGCAAGCTCGCGGCGTTCAGCGGCTCTGTTGAAGGGGTGATCATTAATCAGGAAAAAGGCGCAGGCGGATTTGGCTACGATCCGCTCTTCGTTCCGGAGGGGCATTGCGAGACCTTTGCGCAGCTCGGCGCGGAGGCGAAAAACACATTGAGCCACCGCGCGAGGGCGCTTGCTGGCCTGCTGGCTTGGAGCGGATGGAACGATTGAAACTCTGCGCGCTTGTCGGGTTCGAGCGCACGGCTATGATATAGTTCTGTTGCCATGCATCAAGGTTCCCTTGCCCTCCTCCTGCACGCCCACCTGCCGTGGGTGAGGCATCCAGAACATGAAGAATTTCTTGAGGAGGACTGGCTCTTTGAGGCCATCGTCGAGTGCTACATTCCGCTTCTGAAAAACCTGCGCCGCCTTGTGGCCGACAAGGCGCCTGTGCGGCTCACATTCACTCTCACTCCTCCGCTTTGCGCGATGTTGCGCGACTCTCTTTTGCAGGGGCGCGCCGAGCGGTATCTGGCGCGAGGGGTCGAGTTGGCGGCGATGGAGATCGAGCGCACGGGCCACGATGCCGCGATGCGCGATGTGGCGCGGCATTATCACGCCCGGCTCTCTGAGGCGTTGGATTTCTACACGCGGGAAATCAACCGCGACATCGTCGGCGCTTTCGCCCAGCTCCAGGCGGATGGCATGATTGAAATCATCACCTGCGCCGCAACGCACGGCTTCCTGCCGCTCATGGAGGTTGTGCCGGAGGCAATGCGGGCTCAAATTTTGATTGGTTGCGACTACCACCGCGAGTGCTTTGGAGTGGCTCCCGAGGGCATCTGGCTTCCCGAGTGCGCGTATGTGCCTCGCGTGGACGCCCTCTTGCAGGAGGCGAACCTGCGGTGGTTCGTTGTGGATGCCCATGGACTCATGTATGGCGAGCCGAGGCCGCGCTTTGCGATTTATGCGCCGTATTTCACGCCTGCCGGGCCGGCTGTTTTTGGACGCGACCGCGAGTCGAGCAAGCAGGTCTGGAGCGCGCGCGAGGGATATCCGGGCGACCCGGCCTATCGAGATTTCTACCGCGATATCGGAATGGAATTGCCGGAGGACTATCTCCGCACCGTGCTGCCCGACATGGGCTGCCGCCGCAACACAGGCTTCAAATACCACCGCATCACCGGCTCGCCGGACAAGCAACCCTACAACCGCGCCTGGGCGATGGCTGCGGCGGACCATCACGCGGGGGATTTTTTGAACGCCCGCATCCGGCAGTTTGAGCATTTGAAATCCATGCTGCCGATCGATCCGGTCATCTTGAGTCCCTTCGACGCAGAGCTTTTCGGTCACTGGTGGTATGAGGGGCCGGAATTTCTCGATCTCTTTTTGCGCAAGGCGGCCTACGACCAAAACACATTCCGCCTCACGACGCCGGGAGAGTATTTGAAGGAAAATCCCACGCAGCAGATGATGTCTCCCTCGCCTTCCAGTTGGGGCAACAAGGGCTACTGGGAGGTCTGGCTCGACCGTTGCAACGCTTGGATCTATCCGCATCTCCACGCCGCCGCCCGCCGCATGACCGCTGCGGCGCGGGAGCATCGGGACACTCGCTCGGTTTTCACCAAGCGCCTCCTGCAACAGCTCGCCCGCGAACTGCTGCTCGCACAGTCGAGCGACTGGGCATTTCTGATGAAAACCGGGACGGCGGTGGATTACGCAACACGTCGCACGAAAGACCACATCCTGCGTTTCAACAAACTTCACGAAATACTGGAGAGCGGCGAGCGCAACGAGGCGCTTCTCTCGGCCTGCGAGGCGAGGGACAACATTTTTCCGAATCTCGATTGGAAACATTACTTGTGATTTTGCCAACCACCTCCGTGTCTCCGCGCTTTTGTGACATCATCTTTCGCTGCGCAGCCCACGCCGCTTCGCGGCTGAAAAATCGGCCATGCGGGACGATGGCCCTCCCAAGGTTATGCGCTTTCGTGCTTGCATTGGTTTTTGCTGTTTCGTCGATTGAAGCGGCTCCGTCCGAAACCCAGGACATCGCCTTTGCCGTGCCGGGGCAGGGATTGATTACGCTCGGGGTCTTCAACAAGGCGGGCAAACTCGTCAGAATCCTCCATGCGATGGATGACGAGGAGGCGTTTCGCATCGGGCTGAATGGTTACATTACCCAGTGGGATGGGCGTGACGATGCGGGGCAGAAGGTGCCAGCCGGGCGATATTTTTTAAGGGGCTATCTCATCGGCGATGTCGCAGTGGAGGGAGAGGCCTTTCATTTCAACGACTGGGTCTCCTCGGCGGAATCTCCCGTGCCGCGCCGCATCGAGGATTTTGCCATGCTGCCTGGCGGGGATTTGGTGATCGCGGGACGCACTGCGGCAGAGCAGGGATTCTGCGCACGGTATTCGAACGAGAAGGGGTTTTTGTGGAGCCGCGAAATTCAGAGTCCGGGCGCATCCACTCTGCTCGCCGTCACGAACCGCGCTGTTGTGACGCATTCCAATCAAGGCTGGTTGGCCTTCTCCCTCGATGATGGCAGTGACATTCCCTTGTCTGGTTTTCCCGCAGACTCGCGTCCCACGGCACTCGCCGCAGACAATGAGCGCGTGTCTTTTTCCGAGGGCGATATCATCAAAACCCTGACCCTCGATGGCGTGGCCTCGCAATATCCGGCGCCGGCCCGTTTTGAAAATCTCGCTACCATAGAGAATGCGGTCGCAGGCTCGGCAGGTGGTTCCGTTTGGATTTCCATCTCGGGTGAGCCGTTCTCAAAAATCCCGGTTCCAGCGAGTGTGGGCTCCCTCTCGTTTGGTGAAGGCAAAACCCTGTGGTTCTCGGGCGCTTCGATGGATCCCGACGCTTCGCCAGTCGTCGCCCAGACGAATTTCGAGGGCGGCATCCTGCGGGCGCTCGTCCCGAAGCCCGGAGACCCGCGTCCCGTCTTGGTCCGCGCCTCGCGCACGAGCGATGTTTTTTGTGTTCTTGAGGAATCTCCCGGGCTGCAGCGCCTGCGGGTGCTCTCGAGGAATCCCGAAGGCGGGTGGTCCATCGAGTGGGAACGCTCGATTCAGGACGCTCCTGCGTTTGGTTTCATCGACGGGCAGGCCAGCGCCAATGCCGTCTCCGCCCCGCAACCTGCATCACTCCGCTTCCGCCTGGATGTAAACCCGCTCACCGGGAAGCATGACGAAGCCACCCTCCAAGCCGCATTCGGGCCGGAAGGGGTTCAACTCATGACCGCCGACGGCCTCCCGCTCGTCACAGTCAGTCACAGCCCGGATATCCAACGCGTCGCCATCCAACGCGGACCCGCTCCCGACAGCCTGCGCCTGTTGCAAGGAAACGGAGCCGTCGTCGAGGAATACCTCATCCAAGGCCTGCGCCACATCACGCCGCTCACCGCCGGGGAGGTGGTGATTTCGAAATGAGGTTACGCGTGAGGCGCGCCTGATGCTCCGAGAGTTCCTTGTCGGCGGGCCCGCGACGGGAACCGGGCAAATGCGGAATGCTCCCGTAGGCTCGGTGGCCCAAAGGCTTTTCCGGTTTCTGGTTTGAGGAAGGTTCCATGATGGCCAAATGAGTTGCGCTTGTGCCGAAGGGAAATTTCCTTAGAGGAGGGGATTAACAACCTTTAAACCGGATTTGCGGGCCAAAGCGGCCTGACGCCCGTCGCTCGTCACCATCTCTCGCGCTCCGAGTTGGAGGGCGCTGGCCACATGCATGCTGTCCAATGTCCTGCAACCCGTGGCGGCGGCCTGCGTGCGGGCAAGGATTTCAACCCGTGCCCAAACCTCGTCCCACTCCAAGGCGGTGCGTTTCAAAACACCCGCTGTGGCGTCCGCATCAAGATTCGCCAATACCGCATTGGATTGCTCCAGCCGGCACTCGCCCCGGAAGACTTTCAGGCGTAAAGCCGAAACACACTCGGTGCGGTGCAGAGAGGTGAACACCAGTGCCTCGCGCCGTCGAATGACCCAAGCCCGGACGCGATCCGATCCTTCTTCTTCCGTATAAAGTTTCAGCAGGATACCCGTGTCGTAATATCTCGTCACTGTGCACCCCGGCTTTCGTCCAATAATTCGTCGGACCCCGCCCCCTTCCAGGCTCCACCCCAGATTTTTTGTGCGCGCGCCTTGAAGTCGGGAAACACCAATGGTGGCTTCTCGAGGGGAACGAGTCTCGCCACAGGCTTGCGCCGCCGCGTGATCACCAATTCGCCTTCGACCTCAACCCTCCGCACCAACGCAGCCAGATTGTGTTGCGCCTCCATGATCGAGCAGGTCTTCATAACGCATAAAAATAACGCATAAAGTTTTTGCATCAACCAAAGAAATCAAACACCGGTGCCGTTCGTTTCCGGATTTGAAAGCGGAGCAGGAAAAGGCTGCGCATTGTAGCGGCGTGTCTATGACCGCCGCGATTGGTGGCAGGCTCTCGAACCATTTGACAGAATCATGGATGGCAGAATCATTGGGAGCGCCGGAGTCCTCGCGTGCGACCGAAAGCCAGGACGACTGCCAAGACTTCCGGAACGGCTTCGTTGGCTGGCGTGCTTTGGGGCACGGAGCAGGAGCGAGTCAGAGGTTGTTATTCTTCGTCCTTTTTCTTCGGTGCCCGAATGCCGGACCACTCTTGGTTCGAGTCCGAGATGCGGAGTGACGGGCGCGCGGGGATCTCGGCTGCGGGAAAAACGATGCCGGTGTAGTTGTGGTTGGCTTTGAATTTGAAGGTGGCGAGCTGGCGTTTGAAGTCCGATTTTCCGGGTTCCTTGTGGATGAGGAAAATCTCGGTTTCGCCCGGCGGGATGAAAATTTCGCCTTGTTCGTCGGGTGCGAGCGGGAAGGGTTGCAGGCTGCCGATGGCGAGATAGATCGACTCTCCGCTTCGGAAATTCGCAACCACAAACCGCGCTTGGCCTGGGCGGCGGGATTCCTCGGGAACGGGAAACTCGCGGAGCGCTGTGATTTTTACATTTTCCCCGCTGCGGCTTATTTCTCCGTGCACAACGAGAAGCGTGACGCTGCCCTCCTCGAAGGTGGCGGAAAGCTTCGCTACAGGCAGTTCGTTGGCAGGTGCGGGCGTTTTGAGGAATTCGCGGTTGCGGAAGACATCCACCGTGTCCTTTTGTTTGTAGGTGATCTGCCGCACGAGTCCTCCCTCGCCGACCCGCACATCGTTGGCGAGTGGTTCGTCGTGGAATTTCAGGTTGAGTCCGGTTTCCCATTTTTCCACGCCATTCCGGTAAGTTGCGTTGAAAATTTTCACATACCCGTCTTTAGGTTTTTCCTCTTTCTCTTAGGCATGTGCCGTCGGCGGGTTGCCAATGACGAGTGAGGTGAAAAGCAGGGCGGAAAAAACGTGGTGATACCGGAAGTTGACTTTTTCTGGCCTTTTGGAAAGTAGCGCATGCGTCTCGCCTGCGAGTTGAAATCGTTCGATGTCAGGCGAGACGCCTGACCTACAGAAGCACCTTCGAAAATTTATGAGGTTTGAGACAATGGTATAAGTCATGACTTTAATACGAAAGGGTTCGCGGCTTGAGTGTCTTCCATCCGGTGGGGGCGACTGGCGTTTCACTGCTGGTTGGGGGATAGACGGGTTCGAGTTGGACGACTGTTTCCGTGGTGGTGGTCGAGGCAGGAACAAATGTGTCCGTCCCGCTTTTTGTGAGGATTTCTCCAGTCTGGCCCACGATGTAGACGGTGAAAGCAAGGCTTTGGGTGGTGAGAAGATTGGCGGTGCGTCGCAGGAACTCCTCCTTGCCGGCATCCGAGGCGGCGCTCATGGCCACGCTGGGAACGATGTTGGTGGCGGAAGTTCCATTTCCCCAGAAGGCGGGGATGCGCGAGAGGTCGCCGACTGAGACGAGGAAGCCGTTTGCGGAATTGGTGGCAAAATTCCGGATCGCGGCCACGGTATTTGTAGGGTTCAGAGTTTGGTTTCCCAAGAGTGAGGAAGCGCCATTTGTGGACTGGTTTTCATAGACAAAATTGGTCAAAGCCGCCCGCATGACCGTTCCGAAGCCGTCGCGCACCACGCTGTTCGGATTGATGCGCCCCGCTGTGTTGGTGTCAGTGCGGAAGACATCCATCAGCAAGAACGCGTTCTTTCCGTAGGCCGCGTTGGTCGCCGAGTCGCTGCCGCGTCCACCGAGCCAGTTTTGGAAGTCTGCAGCCGCATTCATCGCCCGGTTGTTTGTCGCGGAATCCGACTGCCCAATGCGAAGCGTGGCTCCCATCGAGCGGTAGCCTTCGATGTCGTATCGCACGGGATCGTAAATATAGCCGAGTTCCGCCAGTGAGGTGAGGTTGGTGTTTTTTACAAAATGGTTACCAGCGGGGTCGGCAGTGAATTCAAAGAGGCCTTTTTGCCAAAGGGCCGCTCCAGTGTAATTGCCCATCTTGCTGTATTCGTAGTTCAGAGCACCCAATGTTGTTTGAGTTGAGGAATTGAGCGAGGCGCCCGTTCCATCGTCCGAGTTTTTCCAAGATTGTGATGTGGATTTTCTAATGACCGAAATGATTTCGAAATTCGACCGCAGGTCGCCACGGGTGTATCGGGGATCGGAGGTGGAATTGTTAGGCGCGTTGTTAACTGTCGAGGATTCGGCATCATTGAGACAAGTCGAGCACCAGGCTGGATTCTGCGCGTTTCTGTAGAGATATTGCCGAAGCGTGGAATAAATCCGGAACGCGCAATCGATGAGCCCAGATGAATTGGCGAGTATGAGTCTCTCCTGTTGGTCTGGATAGCTCGGTGAGGAGAGCGATTCCGAGTTATAGACGGCGTAGCGCTGGGATGCGCCGCTGTTCGTTGACCTTGTGGTGATGAAATAGTCCTCAAATCCTGCGACCGTCGAGGCTGGAGTATTGCCGCTGGTGTTGACGAGATTCCACTGTCCGGCACCGGTTCCGAAAGTGAGTTGGTAGCGGTTCGTGGTGCTTGTTCCGAGGAGGTCGCTCTGGCTATCGCAGGGAAATGTTCCGCCATCCGTCGTAAAATAAGCTAGCCCACCTGGTGGAATTGATAGGTTCGATGGGAGGCGCATTTTCACATCCGAGAGGCGAAGTTTGTCGGGTGTTCCACCGCTTCCCGTGGGAAAAGCGTTGATCCAGTTTCCTCTTCCGGCGAGAATGATGTGCGGGTCGCTGCCGAGATCGGCTGTGGTAATGGTTTTTCCAGAAATGTTTTGAAGTTCCACATAATGTCCGAAGCGCACTTGGATCGTGACCGGAGTTGTGCTGGATGCTGGGTGATTTAGGTGGGGTTGGTTCACGACGCGGGCGACACGCACATACTCGGAAAGGCACAGACCAGATTCCTTTCCGAAAGCGAGAGGCAGATCGCCATCTTGAAGAACTGTGGGATCAAAAGGAATGAAATCTGGAGAATTTCCCGCATAAGCCGTTCCATCCGCTTGGATGATCGTGGCCTGACTGTCCGTATCAATAAAATCGCGAATATTCGCGGCGATGCGTGTGGCGTAGGCGAGTTGGTGGCTTGCGGTGGGGGTAGTCGCGGTTCCATTGGCCGCCGAGTAAAATCGCTCTCCGAAGGTCGGCAGGTTGTTGGTTATGGCATCGCGGATAGTGAGGGTTTGGTTGCCAATTTGGTTTGCGTCCGTGGTGGAGGTCACCAGCGCGTTGAGGTTGACACGCCGTTTGCCATCCGGCGAGCGGTCGTCATGTCGTGAGTAGATCGTTACAAAAGGTTTGATCGATTGCCATTGGGCTGCGGTTAAATTCCCGCTGTTGGTGATGGCGTATTGGACATGTGCGGGATTGAATGGCAGGGCTTGAATTGAGGCGTTTGTGAAGGCCAGGAGGTTTGCCAGATTGGTGGCGGTGAGATTGGCGGTAAAATTTCCCGATACGGCAGGCGTGTTGGTCAGCGTTGTGAGTGCCAGATCACTGAAGTTTGCTCCGTTCGAGCGTGTGTGGTTGCCGGTGATATTGTTGCTTGATCCAGCATAGCGCAGATCGAGTTTGCTACATTCGTCATCTGTCCAATACGCATAACGCCCAATCACTTTTCCGGCAGCGTCTTTGATGTAAATCCAATTTGCCGAGAGGGGTGGAATGCTGTTCGTATTGGTAAAAGTATTCCGAAGACCCACAAGACCATTGGGAAATTGGGCGTTGGTTTTATTGATGTCACACCAGATGTCGTTTGAGGCTGATAGCGTGCGGGATACTGCTGCTCCTGAGCGGTCGATATCCGATGTTACGATCGCATTTCCCGACAGGAAGACTGCATTGAAATTGGTGAGTGCTGTAAAATTGGTCGCTCCGGTTGAAAAAAGTGGCACACGCTTCGTTGTGGTGCCGTTGGAGGAAAAAATCCGCTTTCCCAGAAAGAGATACGGGTTCGTATTTGAGCCTAAAACATAAATCGCGGAGTAGGGGCCATCCGTCTTGATGTTATCCAAGCGTTTCAAAAAATCCTGCATTCCCGCATCAGCTACCAGTTCCGCTTGGTATTTCGTCTTCAAGCTCTTGGAAATCTTTCGCTCGAGGCTCATGCTGGTCATGAACGCCACCACGATTGTGCTTAGGACCACGACGACAAAAAGCGTGGTGACCAGTGCCGAGGCTTTTTGGCGGATGTGGGTTTTCATTTTGAGGTTGTCGGAAAAAGAGGATTAAAATGGAGCGCGGGGGTCCTGCCTGCGGGCGTATGCTGTGCGATGTCAGGCGGGACGCCTGAACTACATTTTAAATGTCTCATGGGGTGTTTATTGGAATGCGGGTGCGGAAGGTTTTGGTGTTTTGCAAGTAATCGGCGGAATTGGTATTTGTTGCGAAGCTGTCCCACTGGCTGGCGGAGGAGCGGGGATCAAAGCGCATGGTGCGTTCGTTATTGACAGCTGTGAGAGTGATTTCCACGAGATGCGGGGTGGGAGTGCTGGCGGATTGTGTCCAAGGTGTCAGTGTGCCCGAGGCGTTTGTGATAAAGTAGCTGGCGCTGAAGGAAATGACATTTCTCGCCAGAATTTCGAAGTGGTTTGTGTCAAACGATTGGGTTAGTGCTTGGCTGGGATTGCTTTGAAGGTTTGTGAATGTTTCATTACTCTCCACAAAGTAGCGGTAGAGATTGAAGGATTGCCGGCCGCTGGAACCAGCTACGGGACTTTTGTTTTCGTAGGCTCGGAAGTAACCGACTGTGCAGACATCGCTTAGGCTGTTTGTGTTTTGAAAAGTGGAGGGGAGCGTGGCCAGAAATCCCAAATTTTGCGAGTTGGTCAGGTTTGTCCGAAAAAAGTTCATGTTTGTCGTAGCCAGAATGTTTTTCATGTCCGCATTGATCACCTGAATCGCCGCCCGTGCCTCGCGATACGCTTCCACCTTGCTCTCCGAGCGCCTCCAGAGGCTTGTGGCATTTTGGACGATGTTCAGCAAGACCACGAGCAGGATGGATAGAACAGATATGGCGACAAGGACTTCCAATAAGGAAAAGGCAGAGGATTTTTTAGACAGAATGGGCAGAATTTTCAAAATTCGGAGGCTTTTAAAGATAAGGATAACATAAAACCACTGATTGCTAGGATTAACACGGATGGGAAGAAATGGTATTGGGTGCTTTTGATACGGCGCGTCGGCTGTTCAAGACCGCTGACAGCATGGCAACACCTTGCTCGGTGAATACATAAGGTGCAAAACGCCGTCCGCCGTGGGTATTACTTGAGGTTCCAAGTTGGAACCTCAAATTGCTCCACTCCTTTGGGGTGAGTTGAAAACGGAAATGGTTGGGGAAACGATTTAAATTCCTACCGACGGCCTTGTTCAATGCCTTGGTTTCGACGCAATACATTGAAGCCAAGTGATTATCAAGCAGGACATGCTGGCCTCTGATCAGAAAAATTTTTGACGAGACCTGTTGAGGAGTCCAGTCGAGTGCTGTTTCAGATGTGGTTGTCAACGGACTGCTCATGCCGACCGGATCTTGAAAGCACGAGTTAACACGTTCTTTAGCTCTTGTTTCGGAATGCTTTGAGTGAGTATTCATTCTGTCTAAAATCCGATCAGCGTGGTGAAGGAATTTGTTGTCCGGGCGGTGTTTGTTGCGGCTGCGGGGGCGGTGACATCAACGGTGACCTGCGACAGGTTGCTTATGCCGGTGTTTGTGGAAATGATGAGGCGTGCGTAGAAGTCGTAACTGTCGTTGGCCGGGTCTGTGGTGGAAAAAGCCTGTGGCAGGCTATCATCCTTGAAAGCAATAAATTGGTTGGAGTTGTTTGATGTGAGTTGGAGGGTGGTGGTGCCATTTGAGGAAATGGTGAGGGTGCGGTTGGCTCCGGTGCCGGTCTTGAGTTCTGAAAAAATCCGTTGGGCAATGAGTGTGGCATCGGTTTCGCGCATGCTTTCCTGACCGTATTTCAGGGCCAAGGGCATAAGCCCCATGATTCCCAAAACCGCAAAAGCGATGATGCCGATGGCGATGACCACTTCGACCAGCGAGAAGGCGGCCTGTGACGGGTTTCGAGGAGGGGATGGAGGTGTTAGAAAAATCCCGATGCAGACCCTCATTGCGTGGAAACGATATCCATTGTGGCCCGCCCTGTGTAGCGTGCCAGGGAGACCACTTCGCGACCGCCGGATTTTTGTTTGTTCACTGCGAGAGTATCCGCCCCGGCGTCTCGTTGCCCCTCGGTGAAAGCGATATAGAGGCCGGCGCCGGAGGTGGAGGGACTATTGACGGCACCCGATGATGTGAACTGCACCGCTCCCGCTTGTGATGCCGTGGGCTTGGAGCCCGGGACGGCATCTAAAATAGAGGTGTCTGGTTGTATGGTGAGAATCTTGGAGTTGGCATCCTCGGTATGAAAAAGCACACCACTCGGTAGCTTCACCCATCGGCTTAGAGGTTCCCAGTTTGAGGTTGCTTCCGTTCTGCGCAGAATCATCAAGCTGTCGGGTTCGTCGGAAGGAAATCCGGGCACTCCGTTTTTTTTCCAAAAGAGAACGACGGTCTCGCGGCCGGATTCAATGGCCGAGACGCGGGCTTGTTCCAAGGCATTCATCACCACGATCACAGCTCCCTTGCGGCCTGCCGGGCTTGTAAAGCTTGCGAGCGAGGGCATTGCCAGCGCCATCATTGTGCCGATGACGGCAATCACCGCCAGGAGTTCCAACAGGGAGAAGGCGCGCTGATTTTTGAAATGATGTAGTGAGTGGTCCACGGGCGTGGACACAAGCATGGTGCTGCAGCGTCACGCTTCAACAAACAGAATGTTACGATTTCGTCATAAACGCCTAAGCACGCTGGCTGCCTACCGGTGTGGCACGGGGGCGGACATCTCCAGCATAAGACGGCGGGCGTGTTCCCTCAAAAAGGAACGGCCTCTGCGGGCGCGGGCCATGATTTCCCCGGGCTCCTTGCCGCCGGCGATTTCGAGAATGAAGGCGCCGTGGAAGTGGACTTGGATCAGTTCGCGCAGGAAGGCTCCCCAGTCGATGCGGCCGTCGCCGGGCGGGCAGTGCTCGTCCGAGTGGCCGCGGTTGTCGTGGACATGGAGC